>JAYTHD010000246.1:0-4074 GCA_043732975.1 Verrucomicrobiota bacterium | reverse complement strand
TCGACTTGAACTTTGCCGCGAGTTCCACGTGATGATCCATGGCAGAAGATCATAACAATAATTCAGCCAACTTGCTACCTTTATTTATTACCAGAGCCTTACCGCGTCACCAACAGTGTCGTCGGCCCCACCAACGGCGTGGAATTGCCCGTGCTACTCAACGAAATCCTGGCCGACAACCGCAGCCACGCCGAAGCGGACGGGGTCGTTGCCGACTGGCTGGAACTCTATAATCCCGGCAACGCCCCGGTAGATCTCGGCGGATGGAGTCTGACCGATGACCTCGCTGAAGGCCGGAAATACAGCTTTGCCACAGGCACCCGGTTGAATGGGAACGCCTACCTGCGATTGCTCTGCGCTGGCTCCCTGCCCGCTTCGCCCACCAATACCGGATTCGGACTCCACCGTACCGGAGGTGCGGTCTTCCTGCTCCAGCCCGTCACCCGCGGCGGCAGTGTGGGCGACAGCCTCACCTATGGATTGCAGGTCCGTGATCTTTCCCTCGGCCGGGTTCCGGACGGCTCGACCAACTGGACCCTGGCCCAACCAACGCCGGGCCGGGCCAATCAGGCGCTCGCGGTGGAATCAGCGGTCACTGTGCGTCTCAATGAATGGCTGGCCGACAATTCCGCCGGCGACGACTGGCTCGAGCTCTTCAACACTGGGACGGCGCCCGTGGTTCTCAGTGGCTGGCACCTGAGCGATGATCCCTCGCTGCCGACCGCTTATACGTTTCCACCCTATTCGTATTTGGGCACTGGACTCGGCGCGTGGGTGCGTCTGTTCGCTTCCGGCAGTCTGCATCCGCCCGATGCCAGCCAGTTGAACTTCAAGCTTGGCAGGAAGGGCGACGAACTGATTTTTAGTGATCCCACAGGCACCCAAGTGGACGCCGTGGCCTTCCAGAATCAGCAGACCGACGTCAGTGAAGGCCGCGTGCCGGATGGGATCGGCCCGGTCCAACGGTTCATCACACTTCCCACCCCGGGCGCGAAGAATGCACCCGATGCCGATCACGATGGCATCGACGATGATTGGGAATTGCAGCACGGTCTGGACGCCAAGGTCGCGGGCGATGCCCTCCTCGATTTCGACGGCGATGGCGTTTCGAATCGGGACGAATATCTGGCCGGAACCGATCCGCGCGATCCGCTCAGTCGCCTTGCGCTGGAGGTGGATCGTTTGAGTGTGGGCACAATTCGCCTCCGCTTCACCCTGTCGCCGGAACACCATTTTATGCTGCAGGCCACGGAGCGATTGGACATCCCGTGGCAGGACCTGCTTGATCTGGGCAATGTGTCCTTCCCGCGCACCACCGAGGCGTCCGACACCCATGCCGCCTCGGTGAATCAACGCTTTTATCGATTGCTGGTTCAACCCTGATTGGGTGGCGCCATGCCTCGAATGAGCTTTATTCCCCTCCTGATTTTCCCTTTGAATGCCATGACGAAATGCTTCGGACTTTGCCTGGGATCCATGCTCGCCTTGGGCGGCCTGGCGGAAGAGCCCAGCGCGCTCCGTCACGCCCACGCGCATAATGATTATGAACACAAAGGCCCCGTGAGTGAGGCTCTGGCAGCGGGCTTCACCAGCGTGGAAGCGGACGTCCATTGGATCGGCGGGGAAATCCGGGTGGCCCATAGCGCCGCCAGCTCCCAACCGGGGAGGACGTTGCGATCCCTCTATCTGGAACCTCTGCGCCTCCGCATGAGCACCCACAATCATCGGGTGCATCCAGCGCGCCCGGAATTCTTCCTCATGCTCGATTACAAGGCGGAGGGTGAAGCCGCGGTGAGTGAATTGCACCATGCCGTGACCAACGAACTCGCCGGCTTTCGGGATCTGCTGACCCGCGTGGACAACGATGTCGTGGCGCCCGGGGCCGTCACCGTCGTGCTGTCCGGATCCCGGCCGGACGCCGTGATTGCTGCTGAAAAGGTCCGGCTATGGGCGATTGATGGCCAACTCCCCGATCTGAACCGTCCGGCCCCGGCGCATCTGGTACCGTGGATCAGCACCAGTTGGCGTTCCGTTTTTACCTGGAACGGTCGTGGTGAATTCCCCGCCGAACAACAGGCCGAATTGCGCCGACTGGTCACCCAGGCCCACGCCCAGGGCCGTCTGCTCCGTTTCTGGGGCGCCCCGGATCAGCTGAATTTCTGGCGGACATTGCATGAGGAAAATGTCGACCTCCTCAACACCGACAACCTGGAAGAACTCGCCGCCTACCTGCGAACCACCCCGGATCCGTAGAGCCGTTTGAAAATTGGAAGGGGGCCTGCGGCGGGGAATTTTCAAAAAGGCTCTTCGCACGACAGCGACACTTTCAGAAAATGAACCGCGGATGGCGCGGATAACGCAGATACGGAGCGCCATTTTTAGAGTCTATCCGCGCCATCCGCGGTCAAAATTCTTCGGAAATGGCGCTGAAGTGTTCGTCGGCCACACTCAAGGCACCGCACTCAGCGGATGCCCCAACAGAACGGGTCGCGTTCGTCGAGCAGAAGCGTTGATTCCGCAATCACGCTGGCGGTGCCGGTGATGCTGGGGAGAATGGTTCCCGCCGTCCGATCCAGCCATCGATAGCGGCCCCGGAAGATCGTGCCCAGTATGCTTTCCTGAACCCACTCCTCGTCTTCCTGGAGCTTCCCGTCGGCCGCCAGGCACGCGAGCTTGGCACTCGTGCCCGTGCCGCAGGGCGAGCGATCATAGGCCTTGCCGGGGCACAGGACGAAATTGCGGGAATGACCTCCGGCAGTCCGGGGTGGCCCGAAAAGCTCCACGTGATCCACCTCGGGAAACCCCTGGGCATTCACCGCCTGACGGATGCGCCAAGCGACCTGAGTGAGTTCGTCCACCTGGCCCAACTCCACGGACCACGGATGTTCCCCGGCCAGGAAAAACCAATTACCACTCCACGCCACGTCGCCCGTGATCGGCCCCAATCCCGGCACCTCCACTCGAACCGCCCTGGCCTTTCGATGCGAAGCCACGTTGAGCACGCTCACCGAGCCATCCGCGTGCAGCGTCGCCGTAACCACGCCGACGCAGGTTTCGAAGCGAACGTCCCCCGGTCCGATTTTCCCGAGGTGGGCCAAGGTCACGACCGCCCCGATCGTCCCATGGCCGCACATGCCGAGCGGACCCACGTTGTTGAAGAAAATCACACCGAAGGCGCAACTCGGATCTGCCGGCGGCACGAGCAGCGCGCCGACCAACACATCCGAACCTCGCGGCTCATTCACCACGGCGGAGCGAAACCGATCCTGTTCTGCGCGGAAGACACGCACCTGATCCGCGACCGATCCCCCGCCGAGATCCGGTCCGCCGGAGATCACCACGCGGGTCGGTTCACCGCCGGTGTGCGAATCAATGACTAGAATGCGTTGCATCCGGGAACTCTATCGGCGGCGGGGCGCAGTTGGAAAAAGCCATAATCCTCCTCCGGGATAATTCACGCACCGGCCCCGCTGATGGGCCCTTCAATCTCCGATACCCGGGCGCGTTTGCGGTCGCGACATTCCTCAATGGCATTGCGCAACGCATCGCGGAGGCTTTGATCCGCCGGTATGGCCGACAGGGTCACGGTCGGGGTGGTTAAGTCGGCAGTGTTGAGCACCAGATCGCCGCAACCAAAAATCCGCAAGGCGAACGGCTGAATGAAGGTGTGATCGCGGACCCGGTAGAGTTCCAATTCCTCGACACGTTTGGAGAGAAGCCCGCGCGTCACCCGGATGCGTTGCGTGGTGATTTCAGTGACCTCGGAACGTCGGCAAATCCATCGCCACAAGACCCAGGGGATCGGCAGGATCAGAAGGCAACTGACGTACCACCAGAAATCCACCGCTGCCGACGGACTGCCCCGCCAAATGACGTCCTCCTGCGAAGTGCTCATGAAATCAGCTTGGCACCCCGACGCGGCCACGCCAGCGGGATCGGCCCGCGTGGAACCCGTCGCCACGGATCGGACAATCGCCATTTTGAACCTGTCACCTTGTTGACACATTTTCTCGCCCCACCGGTTATCTGGCCGGAGGCCAATCCGGAAAGGTGGTACGAGAGTCCTCGCGAGTA
>JAYTHD010000245.1:0-8973 GCA_043732975.1 Verrucomicrobiota bacterium | reverse complement strand
TTGAGCGCCACGGCGACTCCGTATTCCTCATGCAACGTCTTTTCGCCATACCGCAGGGCATCATTGTCCTCGATGTCGTCGTGGATGAGCGACGCCTTGTGGAAGCATTCCACGGCCACGGCGACCTTGCGCAGATCATCGGGCAACGCGGCGTCCGGTTGACCGCTGAGGGCCTGATAAGCAGCGACGGTCAGAAAGGGCCGCCAGCGTTTGCCGGCGCGCATCAACCACTCGCGGGCGATGACTTCGGATTCGCCCTGAGCGGCACCGAGAATCAATTCCAGCGACGCGGGCGTGAACCAGAAATCCACCTCGTCCCGCAGGCGCCCCAGATCCAGCCGACGGGTCCGGTCATCGGCGGTCAGGTGGATGTATTCCCAGACCCAATCGAGATCCACGTTCGTGTCGATGCAATCATCCTGCAGCAACGGGACGGCGACCCCGGGAACGGCGGCGGCTTCCATGTAGGGAAAGGCTCGCTCCAACACGCTGAGGCAGCTCACGCCCACGATGGCCTCGATCTTGCCGGTCTGGATGAGGCTCATGACGATGGCCGAACCCTCGGCGACCAGCACCGCGTAGCCGAGTTTTTCGGCCTCGACGGTGAGATCCTGAATCGAGCACAGGCCGCATTGCTTGCAGAGCAGACCGAATTCATCGAACGGCGCCGGGCACTTGGCCTCGACCCGCAGGCATTTGGGCAGGAGGAGCAACCGGCGCTCAAACGGCACGCCGGCCAGTTGTTCGCGCCACATCTCGTTGTTGACGAGCACGCCGACGAAGTCACGAAAGATCGGATCGCAGCCCAACTGCGCCACCACGCGGTCGGCGTGGACCTTCAGTTCATCCGTGGGCAGCGGCGGCACCGGGTTGAATTCCGCCACGTAATTGCGCACGGACTGCAGGATCTGCTGCCGCTGGGCCAGCGTGGGCGGGATGTTCTTCTTCGTCGGCCGCCACTTCTGTTGGGGCACGAGGCGGGGCAGTCCGACAGGCGAACTGGTGGTGAACTGGATGGGAGTCGCAGTCATAGCTTAGTGAGACGAAAGTACCGACGCCGGCTTATCCACGGTATTCGGTGCCAACTGCTGCCGCAACCGTTGTGCCTTGCCGGCGGCATCATGGGCGACGTTACGGTAGGCGCCAAAATCAGAGAACCAATACTTCTTCGAGAGCCGGTACATCCAGTGGGTTTCCGGCACCTCTTCGCCGGGCAGCCATTGGCTGAAGCGCGGGGTCATGGCTTCGAGTTCCGCCATCGCCGTGCCGCGCAAGGTGGTGTCACGGGCGCCGTGCTTCAGGACCAGTTCCTTCACCAGGTCGGGCCGTTCCAAAACCACGCAACCACGGGTCGCGCGCGCGCTGAGTTCCCGGAAATCCTTGAGGAACGCCGAATCACGCATGGTGATGAACACCCCGCGCGGATCGCGGATGTCTTCCTTGGCAAACTGAATGATGGGGCACGGCTCAATTCCGCCCGTGGGTCCCACATGATGACTGATGCCCGTCGACATGGGACACAACGCCTGGCCCTGGTGATCGTAGTAGGCGTCGATCATGGCGATGGGCACCTTGCTGCGCATTTCGACGATGAATTTGCGGGTCCGCACAAGCTGATCCGGCCGGAGTGCCAGGGCGGGATTCATCTTGGGTCCCACCGGGCGGTAGGTGTGGTACCAGACGTAGTGAACGCCGCGCTGGACCAGTTCCCGCAACCACGATTCGGTCAGCAATTCATCGATGTTCGTCTGGCAGACGCTGGTGGCCACACCCGTGAGCAGGCCGGCGCGGAGACAGTGGTCGAGTCCGCGCAGGGTGCGATTCAACACGTCCTTGTTGCCGCGGCGTTCGTCACTGGTGATTTCCCGGCCTTCGATCGAGATGAGCGGCGTGACGTTGCCGAGCTCCCGGAGCCGGGCGGCGACCTTTTCGGTGATGAACTGACCATTGGTGAAAACCTGAAAGTAGCAGTCCGGATGCGCGGCCAGCAGATCGAGCAACTGCGGGTGCATGAACGGCTCGCCGCCCAGGATGCCAAAGAAGGCATTCCCGTGCGCCTTCGCGTCGTTGATGGTGCGATTCAGCGAATCGAGGTCGATCTCCGTGCGCTCGGCGGCGACATCGACCCAGCAGCCCTGGCAGCGCAGGTTGCAGGAGTTGAGGATGGAAATGTAGAGGAACGGCGGAAAGTATTCGCCGCGCTTCATCCGGCGTTTGAACTTCTCGACCGAGAGCAGTCCCTTCACGCCGAAGTTCCACGCGAACTTCCGGAGGCACCGGAAACTGGCGCTGCGCAGGGTGCGATAGACAAGGGTAGGGAGCATGATTTGGTCAGGTTGCCTGGTCCGCGAGGGCGGCCTTGGCCTTGGCGGCGGCGATCTCCGCCTTGCGCGCAATCTCCTCGGGGGAAGGCAGGCTCATGAGGACTTCGGGCGGAATATCACCCGCCAGGGCGGCCAGCTTGGTCAGGCATTTCTGGCGCTCCAGCAACGCCTTGTCGGAGTCGCGCTCCTTGCCAAAACGGCTGCGCGCCCGCTCGCTGCGATCCCGCAACAGGGAATAGACATCGCCCCCCAGCAATGCGGAGATGTCGATCTTCATCTTCTCGCGATTCAGATCCGAATCACTGACCACATCGCCATTGATCGGTCCCGCCTTGTATTTCGGGAACATGATCGCGGCCTCCGGACACACGCGGGAACAGGCCGGACAGTTGGTCTTGCAGTTGTCGTTGTTCTGGACCTGGATGCGCTTGGCGCCGTCCACGCCGTAGACCCCGAAAAGGCAAAAGCTCAGGCACTGCATGCAATTGGTGCAGCGGTCGTAGTCGATGACCGGAAACCACGGCTTCCACGCGCCGGGACTCGGCGCCGCGAATTCCGTGCGCACGCCCTCGGCCTGTTCCGCAGCCGTGGCCGGATCCAGCGCGCCCCAGCGGACCCGCGCCCCGGCCTCCGCCTCCCATGTGGGCGGCCCTTCGGACCAGCGGCCGAGGACCAGCAGTGGGCTGGCATCGGGCGGCGGCACGGGTCGTCCGGCGCCGGCACGGGTCACGCCAAAGCCGCGCTCCAACAGCGCACTGACGGCGGCGAAACGATCGCCGTCGGCCAGGGCAGTAGCACCCGGACCTTCATAGACCACGACGCGTACAGGGAGATCAGAGAGTGCCATGTCAGGAGTTGCCGGGGCGTTGTGGAATAGCGTTGGGTGTCATTTCAAGGGACGGCGGAAGGCAGCGGTTCGGCGGGTGGAGCGTTCATCGGTGCATCGGCGGCCGTGACCTTGCCCACGGGAAGATTGGCGTTGAGTTCCACGGCCAGCAACCCCGCCGTCACCTCGGCAGCGGGCTGGATGCGCATGTTCAGGACCTCGGTGGCGCCCAGCGACAACGGGGCGTCCGCGGCGGCGAACAGCCATTTCACGGCCCGGGGAAAACACGCGGCGATCTTCACCGGGCCGGCCGAAGCCAGACGCCGCAGGGAGGGATCGCGCCGGGCCGACAGCTCGCACAGATCCGGCACCGCCTCAAAGGGCAGGCCCGAATCACAAAGCCGCCGCAACACCTCGGCCTTCACCTCAGGTGGAACGACCTGCGCGTATTTGCAATGGCAGTACAGGATGGCCGGGGCGCCGGAGGAATCGGGACTCATGCGAGGGCGACTTCGGCGTTGGTGACGCGGTGCGTGGGCGTGGGCCGGCCCGGACGGAATTGTTCCGCGTGTTCGATCGTGGCCCGGAGTCCCGGATGGCACTCCGGCAACGCACGCACCGCCGCCTGGACCGCCGCTTGCAAGTCCACCGGGTCCGCTTCCGCGCGAAGGTTGAGAATGATCTGCCCCGCGTCCGCCGGACCGTCGAGGACCAGGCTCAACTCGGGAACATAATCACTGCGGACCAGGCTGATGGCGGCAATATCGCCCAGACCCTCGCGGGGATTGAACGTCATTTTCAGATGGGCAATCTCCGCCGTGCCCAGACGACCGCGCAGATCCTCCGCCAAGGTGCGCAGAAGCTCGTTGGGGTCGAAAGCACCTTCACTGACCACTTCCACCGTGGCATTCAACCAGCCCAGCAAGGCCTCGCCCTCGGCATAAAGATCATAATCCACTTCCATGACCGGGCGGTCGATCTGCTGGCCGCCGACGAGCGCGGAGAACCACTCATCGACGCCCATGCCCGTGCGGATCGACACAGCGAGGATGGGCTTGCCGGGGAATTCCGCCGCCAGTCGCAGTTGCAACCGTTCGAGGCGCGGGGCATCCAGCAGGTCGGTCTTGGTGATGACGAGCAGGTCCGCTTCCTCCGCCTGTTTGCGCCAGATGTAGAGCACCTTGTCCGAAAATCTCCGGCCCGGTACCAGGCCGAAAACCTGCTCGGCCCGCACGGGATCGATCAACACGCTTAGCGGCGCCACGCGGAAACGGTCCCCGTAAATCCGTCGCAAGGGATAAGTGACCGTGGCCACGAGGTCGGTGCAACTGCCCACCGGCTCGGCGACAAAGGCATCGGGCCGGCTGGCAGCATCGAGTCGCTTGGCCGCGTCCAGCAGGGAATTGAAGCGGCAGCAAAAGCACCCGCCGGAAATTTCCTCGGTCGCAAAGCCGCGCGCCCGCAGCATCGCAGTGTCGACCAGTTCGCTGCCCTGGTCATTGGTGATCAGACCCACGCGCAAGCCGTCCCGCACCAGGCGTTGGGCCAGAGCCGCCACGGCGGTGGTCTTCCCCGCGCCCAGAAAGCCGCCGATCATGAAATAGCGCGCGGCCGTCGGGTTCATCGGTTCCTGTGGATCATTCATGCCGTCGCTTCATCCGCTTTTTGCTTTTCCAAGATGCGGTCGATGGTGGCATCGAGCAACTGCTGATAGCCGTCCACCGGCAGACAGCGCGGGTCTGGAATTCCCTCAAACGCGTAAAGCCAGCCGTCACCGTAGGGGTGCCGGGCGATGCGGTCGAGGCCTTCCCGCAGGGTTGGATTTCCACCGACGAACGTCCCCTGCCCCACGCAATACACGTCGCTGAGCGCCTTGAAGCCCTCGATCGATCCCACGATGTCGCCGGGCCGGACCGGGGCGCCGGCGGATCGGTCAAACTGAACGTCCACGAGTTCCCCCAGCATGCGCAGCGCGAACTTGGTGAAACCCACGCGCCAACGCCCCGCGCCAACATCGGCAAGCCAGCAATGGGAGGGCGCATAAAGATGCCCCACCGGCAAATGGGTCACGAACGTCGCTCGTTTGTATAAAATTGTATCGGCCACACCCATAGAAACAATGCGGCACGCTAAAAGGGCATCGCCCGGCGGGCACGAAAAATCTCGCCCCCGGCGGGGCCCGCACCACTGTTTCGCCAGTGCTCTATTTTGACCACAACGCGCTCCACCCGCTGTCCGCCACCGCGCGAACGGCCTGGCTCGACGCGGCCGACCGCTTCACCGCGAACCCCTCGAGCCCCCATCGTCTCGGGGCCCGGGCGGAGTTGGCGCTGCAGCAGGCCCGGGAGCAGCTGGCGGCCTGGCTGGGTTGTTCGCCGTTCGATCTCGTCTGGACCTCCGGCGCCACCGAATCCAACAACGCCGTCGTGCATCACCTCTCCCGGAGCACAACGGGTGTCGTCTGGTTTTCGGCGGTCGAGCACCCCTGCATGGTGGCCGCCGCCCGACGCTGGCTGCCGGATCGGCATCAGTTGCTTCCCGTCGACCGTTCCGGGGTCGTGGATGTCCTCGGGCTGGCCCAGCGCCTGCAGTCGGGGCGCCCCGTCGCGGTCGTGGTCATGGCCGCCAACAATGAAACCGGTGTTCTCCAGCCCTGGGCGGAAATCCGCGAACTGTGTCAGCAGCAGGGCGTCGCCTTCGTCTGCGATGCCGCCCAATGGCTGGGCAAGCTGCCGGCGCAAGGATTGGGCCGGTGCGATTTCGTGACCGGCTGCGCCCATAAGTTCGGGGGGCCTCCCGGGGTCGGATTTATGAAATGTCCGCCGGGATTTCAACCGCTGATCGTCGGTGGTCCGCAGGAGGAAGGCCGCCGCGCCGGCACCGAAAATATTCCCGGCGTCCTGGCGATGATCGCGGCGTTGGCCGAGCGGGAAGCCGGTCGGGACGACGAAATGGAGCGCCTCCGCTGGCGGGATCGGTTTATCACGGCGTTGAAGCAGGCGCTGCCCGGCACGGAAATCCTCGGCGAACCCGCAGCGCGCTTGTGGAACACCGTCGCCGCCCTCCTGCCGGCCATCCCGGATTGCCGTCGACGCTGGGTGGTCCGACTGGACCGGCTGGGGTTCGCGGTCTCGACGGGAAGCGCCTGCGCCAGCGGCAAGGAAAAGCCCTCTCCGGTACTCGCAGCGATGGGTTATCCGGCCGAGGAAAGTGATCGCATGTTGCGCTTCAGCTCCGGCTGGGACACCCGGCCGGAGGATTGGCAGAAGCTCTTGGAGGCGGTGCGGACCGTGGGTCGGGAGTTTCTGGGGACTTGATTCCGCGTCCCTCTCTTCCATTCGACGGTCCGGCGGAGTCGTGTCAGGTTGCGGCCGGATGAAACGCTACCTTCTGCTGGCGCTGGTGCCGCTGATCTTCTTCAATTTCTGCATGGCTGAATCCACTGTCGCGCTTCCACCCAAGGCGCCGGCCCCGCTGCCGAAAGTTCCCGAAGGTGCCGAGGTCATCACCCTGGGAGCCGGATGTTTCTGGTGCACCGAGGCCGTGTTCCAGCAGATCCCCGGCGTGCTCTCGGTGACCTCGGGCTACATGGGGGGCTCGGTGAAGGATCCGACCTATGAACAAATCTGCCGGGGTGATACGGGGCACGCCGAGGTGGCGCAATTGGTCTATGATCTCAAGGTCACCAGTCTCGAAAAGATCCTTGCGAAGTTCTGGCATACCCATGACCCGACCTCTCTGAACCGCCAGGGAGCCGACGCCGGGACACAATATCGTTCCGCCATTTTCTACCAAACGGAGGCCCAACGGGTCATTGCCGTGAAGTCGAAAACGGAGGCCGGAAAGGAGTTTTCCCAGCCCATTGTGACGGAGATCACCGCTGCCGCGAGGTTCTATCCGGCGGAGAATTACCATCAGGATTACTATCGGTTGAACAAAAACCGGAATCCCTACTGCCAGCGCGTCATCGCACCCAAGTTGCGGAAAGCCGGATTGCAGGAGTAATCGTTCCCGCCGTTTCCCGGGAAATTCCGCGCCTAGCGCTAATAGGGATATTCCCACCCCGATTCCTCCTGAGGATTAATCCCGCTCAGGGACTTTGTCCATGGCGGGAAATCCTCCGGTCAGTACCTTCAATTTGTTTATGGATATGTTCCTCGGCCTGAGACAGGACTATATGATCCAATCCCACACCGCGCCTCCCCACGGCGAAGCCCCCCGCGCAGCGGCTTCGTTCAACTTTGCGCTCCGGGGAACGCCGGTGGAGCGTCACGGTTCCATTCCCACGCTGGATTCCCGGCGCCCTGACCTGATCGTTGGGCCACTTCGCCGACCGCTTAGATGACACCCCCATTCCCGGACAATGAAGTCGCCCGGCTCGAAGCCCTGCGGCAATATCGCATACTCGATACGGCGCCGGAGCAGGCGTTCGACGACATCACCAGGCTGGCGTCATATATATGCCAGGCACCCATTGCACTCATGTCACTCATCGACAGCGAGAGGCAATGGTTCAAATCCAAGGTCGGTTTGCAGACCAAAGAGACCCACCGCAATGACGCGTTCTGCGCACACACTATTTTTCAAGGCAGGTTGCTCATCGTAGAAGATGCCACGGCCGATGTTCGGTTCGCAAGCAACCCTCTCGTAACCAGCGAGCCTCATATCCGCTTCTACGCCGGCGCCCCGTTGCTCACCAGGGAGGGACTTGGCTTGGGTTCGCTCTGCGTCATCGACAGGCGACCGCGTCAGTTAAGCGTCGAACAGGCCTCGGCTTTGGAGGCGATGGCGCGCTTGGTGGTCGCCCAGTTGGAGTTGCGCCTTGCGTCGCATAAGCTGGCCGCCGTCGCCGCCAACCTCAAAACCCTGGGCGGATTGCTGCCGATTTGCGCTTGGTGCAAGGGCATTCGCAACGACCAGGGCTACTGGCAGCAGGTGGAGGCTTACCTCAAGAGCCACTCGGAGGCGGAATTCACGCACTGCCTTTGTCCGCAGTGCGCTGCAAAGCACTTCCCTGATAATGTTCAGTCCAAGGGCCTATTGTGATGCGGCCTTTGCGCTGCAGCGAACCCGGCCATCGCGTCCAGGTGGCAGGCCGGCGGCCGCGTGGGCCGGGTCGCCCTCCTCGGTCCGGGCGCGTTCACCCATCGCATGACACCGGCGTCTGAAAATATGGCGCTGACGATTGAGGCAGCCAGCCCCGTTGGCGAGGTTGCCCGCGAGTTGATCCAAGCCCTCTGCTCCGAGATGAGCGAGCGATATGGTGCGCCACCCTGCCCATTTTCGTTTTCCGAGGCCGCCGCACCCCGGACGGTGTTTCTGGTGGCGCATCTGAGCGGTCAGACAGTCGGTTGCGGTGCGCTTCGGCGATTCGACGACCACACAGCCGAGATCAAGCGGATGTATGTTGCCCCCGCCGGTCGCCGCAAGGGTATCGCGACGCGGATCCTTCTCGAGTTGGAGCGACACGCGCGGCAGTTCAGCTATCGTGCCGTTTGTTTAGAGACGGGAGTTCGGCAGCCCGAGGCTCAGCGACTTTACGAGTCGTTGGGCTACCAGCGCATCCCCGCTTTTGGCCCTTATGTGGGCACTCCGACGAGCGTCTGTTATGAAAAAGTTTTGCCGGATGCCCTGCCCGCCGCCCAACCCAAATGCCAGGTAGACCGGGCGCTCGGGAGGTGCCACCCACCTCAGGTCGGTGTCGGCCTGTCCGGGGACGCGCCAGACGAAAATGGCGACTTCACCGAGTGACTTACCCGGGTGGCCGGGAATTTTTTCCCGGGATTTCGGGCCTGACGGGATCGGTTTGCTGCACCAATCTGC
>JAYTHD010000244.1:0-9140 GCA_043732975.1 Verrucomicrobiota bacterium | reverse complement strand
ATCCTGACGCTTTACGATGCCCAGGGGACGATCCTGGCCTACAACGACGATACCGTGGGACGTGACCCGCTGCTGACGCACACGTTGACGCAGTCGGGTTGGGTCTATGTCGCACTCACCTATGCCAACGAACGCGCCGCAAAAACGCACGGCTATCTCCTGCGTTTGGAGGTGACGAAGTGAGGTGGGGTTTCCTGCGCGGCAGGCGACTTGGGTTTTGGGCCCTGACGGTCGGCGCCATTCCCTTGGCGATGGCCGCTGAACCAACGCCGGTCTCCTTTCATCGCGACTTGGCGCCGATCTTTCGACGTTCGTGCGAAGCGTGTCATCAGCCGGCAAAAATGAAGGGCGGCCTGGACCTATCGTCGGCAACTGGAGCGCAGCGCGGGGGCAAACATCCGCCCCTTTGGATTCCGCGGGATCCCGCCGGAAGTCGATTGGTCACGCAAGTCAAAGGCGCCGATGCGGCCATGCCGCCGGAAGGCGAACGGCTCAGTGACGGCGAAGTTGCGCTCCTCGAACGATGGATTCAAGAAGGTGCCCTGATCGATGCGCCGGCCTCACCCGCGCTGTCGAACGCTCCCCCGCCCCGGTATGTCGGTCGACCCGTGATCACCGCCCTGGCCTATTCCCCCGATGGCTCCGTTCTCGCGGTGGCCGGCGGCAGCGAAGTGCATTTGTTCGAGGCACAGGATTTTTCCCGGCGAGATCGCTGGCGCGGCACGGCCCCGCGACTGGAAGCGTTGCAGTATTCTCCGGACGGTCACTGGCTCGTGGCCGTCGGCGGGCAGGCAAGTCGATCAGGCGAAATCCAATTCTGGGAAACGGCCACCGGGCAACTGCGACGCACAGTAACGGCGGGCGGCGATTCCTGGCTCAGCGTCGATTGGTCACCGGATGCCGCACGGGTCGTGGTGGCGGGCGCTGACAAAACGGTGCGGATCTTTCAGCGCGAAGACGGCCGTGAGGTGTTTCGCTTCGACCAGCACAGCGACTGGGTCTTCGGCGCCTGTTTTGTCGATGACGGACGTCGGGTGGTCACGGCGGGACGCGATCGCACGATGAAATTGCTCGATGCCGAGACCGGGAGATTGATCGATGAAATCTGTCGCCCCAACGAACCGCTGTTGGGAGTGCGACGCCATCCGCAGACGAATTTCGTGGCGAATCTGGGCGCCGAGGCGCGCGTGCGCGTCTTCAAGGCACAGGCCAAACCCAATAACGACGACCCCAATGCGGATCCGAATTTCGTCCGTGAATACGAGCACTTCGACGGCGGCATGACTGCGGCCGCCTACAGCCCGGACGGTCGCTGGTTCGCCACGGCGGGCGGTTCCGCCGGGGAAGTGCGCGTGCAAGATTCAGTCAGCGGCGGCCGGAAGGCAGTCTTGCGCGGACACGACGGAGCCGTCTTCACGCTGGCCTTCAGTCCCGACGGGCATGTGCTGGCCACAGGCGGGTTTGAAGGGCTGATCCGGATCTTCGAGTGGGAGACGGATCGGTTGCGGGCGGTATTCTCGCCCGTGTCGTCGGAGTAAAAGCAAACGTGGCGCGCCGGAATTTGGCCCGGACCTCGACCCATTCTTCGAAAAAATTCCACTTATGCCCTTCCGTTGAGGCGGACATTCGTTCTATGTTTTTTCGCCTCTGGTTCGAATGTTGACTGACAAATCGACGTCCACGGAGGACTGACACGCTCACATGAAACATATGCTTACCAGGGTCGGTACGGTTCGTTCGGGAATTGGTATCGCCACGATCGCGAGTTTGACTTTCGCGAGCACCGCCTTGCGCGCCGCAGATCCGGTGGATTTCAAGAAGGACATTGCCCCGATTTTCGCCGAGCACTGCGTGGGCTGTCACGGTCCGGAAAAGCAAAAGGGCAAGTTCCGCCTCGACGAAAAGGCCGCGGCCTTCAAGGGCGGTAAAAGTGGCGAGGCGGCGATCGTGGCCAAGGATCTCACCAAGAGCCCGATGCATAAACGCATCACGCTGGCCAAGGACAACGACGACCTGATGCCCCCCGAAGGCGGTCCACTCCCCGAAGCGACGATCAAGAAGATTGCGGCGTGGATTGAGCAAGGCGCCGATTGGCCGGATGATTTCGTCATCAAGGCGGTCGCCAAAGCCGCGCCCGAAGGTTCGGCCCCGCCGCCGGTGGCAACGGTCCCGCGGAAGCCCCTGCCGCCCTTGCCCGAACTGCCGAAGGATTTCAAGCCGTCGGCAGGCGAAGCCGCGGCCATCAGTTCCCTCGCAAAACTGGGGGTTGAACCCCGTCCGATCGCACAGAACGTACCCTGGAAGGAAGCGAATTTCCGGCTGAAAGGCGGGGAAATCACCGATGCCGCGCTCAAGGACGTCGGGCAGGTGACCAGCCTCGTCGATTTGCGCCTGGGCACGACCAAGGTGACGGACGCCGGACTGGAAGAAGTCGCCAAGCTGGATCAACTGCAGGCCCTCGGCCTGGAATTGACCGGCATCACCGACGCCGGCATTGCCCGCTTGAAGGGTCTGAAAAATCTGGTGTATCTGAATCTCTACGGCACGGCGGTCACCGACGCCGCGCTGGAGAATCTGCGCGACATGACGCATCTGCGGTCCCTGTACCTGTGGCAGACCAAGGTCACGCCCGAGGGTGTGAAGAAACTTCAGGACGCCCTGCCCCTCATGATGATCGACACCGGTGCCAAATTAGTGCTCCCGGAGAAGAAGGAAGAGCCCAAGAAAGAGGAAAAGAAGGAGGAGAAGAAGTAACGAACCCGCGAGCCGGCTCCCTGGAGTCGTTGTTCGCCGGAAAGGGTGTTTGCCGCGAGAGCGCCTGCCGCATTTCGCAGGGGAAAGCGGGCCCGGGGCGATGACACGTGTCGCGAGCTCATTTTTTTTCGCCCGAACCATTAAGAATACGCCCAAAGACGCATGGCAAATTTCGCGGGCATAGATATTTTAACCCCATGACAACAAGGAAGTCATCGACGGCACCGCACGACTGGGTTCCCCCGGAGGACATCGGCCAAGCCCTCCGAACTCCCAAGGGCAGCTCGATCCTCGCGTTGATGCGCATGAAACCGGAGTCGAACCTCCGGTTGGCCGACGTGGAATTGGCCGGTTGCCAACCCCGCCGGACTCACGCCCGGAAACTCTCGCAATCCATCCGTCTGGGTTGGACCATTTCGCGGATCGAGACCGCCACGTTGCGGCCCATGGATCTGGTCAAGCGGCGCTGGATTCCCCTCGGCGAGGCGGCCTGAGCGCACAGACGGTTCGCCAACTCCAGCGGAATAACCGGGACTCAGCCCGCAAAAAGCCCGTAGGCCTCGACCCCGTGGCCTGCGGGCTTTTTTGACACTGGAGATTACACACGCCGTTTGGTTGTCCGGCCGGGCTTCACATTCGAGCGATTTTTGCCCACCCGCTTTTTCGGCGGGAGTTCGGCGACGATCGGTGCGCCCTGCTTCGCCGACACCACCGGACGCAGCACAGGTCGGCGCTGGGACTCCCGGCCGTGACGCAGATTGCGGTCCGTGGAAAACGGTTGCCGTTTGAATTTG
This sequence comes from Verrucomicrobiota bacterium, assembly GCA_043732975.1. Taxonomy (GTDB): domain Bacteria; phylum Verrucomicrobiota; class Verrucomicrobiia; order Limisphaerales; family UBA9464; genus CANIZL01. The sequence continues at coordinate 5,592 of JAYTHD010000244.1, read as the reverse complement.
CGCAACGGCGTGATGGTCTTCGGCCGGGCCTTGGGCACGACGATCACCGGACATCCTTCATACCCAAACGCCGCCCGGATCTGCGCCTGCAGGTATTTCATGTACTGCGGATTGAACAACTCGTCGCGGTTCACGAAGAGGAGAAACGTCGGCGGCGCCAAACGCACCTGCGTGGCGTAGTAGAATTTGAGCCGGTGACCCAGATCGCTCACGGGTTGACGCCGCTCGACGGCGTCGTTCAGGGTCCGGTTCAAAATCGCGGTCGGAATCTTCTGCCGCAACTGGGCGGCCACGTAGCGCACCGCCTCCAGCAGGCGATCGAGCTGAAACCCTTCCGTGGCCGACGTGAATATCACGGGCGCGTAATCCAGGAAAAAGAGTTTCTCCTGCACCCATTCGCCGAATTCCGAGAGCGTGGTCGGACGCTTTTCCCGATCCGACCGGTGGCGCGTCTTGTTCTCCCGGGCCAGAATCTCCGCCTCGCGGGCCTGCCGGACACTTTCCGAGACCAGATCCCATTTGTTCACCACCACGATGCAGGCGCGTTTTTGTTCGACGATGACGTCCGCGAGCTTTTTGTCCTGTTCGGCAATCCCCGCCTCGGCGTCCAGCACCAGCACCGTAATATCACTGCGCGCAATGGCGTCTTCCGTGCGTTTAACCGAGAAAAACTCCACCGCGTCATCCACCCGGCGAGCCTTGCGGACGCCCGCCGTGTCGATCAGCACATACTTCTGCCGGACGCCGTCGGTGTCCACCTCGAACGGCACATCGACCGCATCGCGCGTCGTCCCGGGAATCGGGCTCACGATGACCCGCTGGGAGGAAGTCAGGGCATTGATCAGCGAGGATTTTCCCACGTTGGGCCGGCCGACGATGGCCAACCGGATGGAATAGTTGGGGTCCTGCATCCGGCTCATCGGCAAGCGGGGCTTCCCGTCCGCCGGCTCCTTTTCCGGTGGATTCTCGGTCACCTCGCCGCCCTCCGCCGCTTCCGCGGCGATGACTTCAGCGGACTTTTCCGGTTTGGGCAACAAGGCCAGAGCGGAATCCATCAAGGCTTCCATTCCCTGTCCATGAATCGCCGTTACCGGAAAAAACCGTTCATAACCCAGTGCCGTGAATTCGGCGGCACCGGGAACGGCGCGATCCGTGTCCACCTTGTTCACCACCACCAACACGGGCTTCTGCGCCAGCCGAAGTTTGGCGGCCACTTCGAGGTCGAGCGGCACGAGTCCCTCCTGCACATTGACGACCAACAAAATCACATCCGCCGCTTCGATGGCGAGATCCACCTGGGCCAACGCTGCGGCCTGGATGACATCCGCGGCCTTTTCCCGGCGCAAGAGGCCGATGCCACCGGTGTCCACGATGGTGAAGGGATGCCCCTGCCATTCCACCTCCGCCATCACCCGATCCCGCGTCACGCCCGGTTGATCGTGAACAATGGCAATGCGCCGGCCCGCAATCCGGTTGAACAGGGCGGACTTGCCCACGTTTGGGCGACCAACAATGGCAATGAGGCCAGACATGACTCAACCTTGGCGCACAGGTGGCCGGGAGTCACCCCAATTCGCCGGGCCGCTGACAGCCGCTCGCACTCACCGGGGCTGGGCGCCGGGGCGGGAAACGTCAGGGTTTGAAATCCACCACAATTTCCCTCGCCGCCGCGTCCAGAGGGACGGTCTGTTCTTTTCCTCCCGGCCAACGAATCCACAACTTCACCGGCGCTTCCGCCAAACCGAGAATCGGACTACTCCCATCCTGCGACCAATACCCGGACCCGGCCTGCACGCAGCGGCACGGCCCCTGACGCTCGCCGCCATAGCCCACCCGCATTTGAGCTCCGATCCCGGTCGGGTTTCCGCTGGGTCCGCGCAGCACCACCCGCAGGCCCGGCTTGGCAAGGCGATTGAGAAAGAGCCCGACGACGCCGTCATTCTGGGCCACCGCGAGATCGATGCGCCCGTCATGATCAAAGTCCGCCAACGCCGCGCCGCGCTGTTCACCCAACAGGTGAATTCCCGTGAGCCGGGCGTCCATGGCCGTAAACCGGCCCTGCCCCGTTCCCCGTAACCACAAGCCCGTGCCGCTATCCTCGCGGGTCAAATCGGACGCTCCTCCCAGGAAATTCTGACTTGCGAACAGGTCTTCGATCCCGTCGCCATCCAGATCGCCGACATTGAGCGCGTAGACCGTCGACCATTGCGCCTCGCGCGGCAGCGGCACCCACTCGAAATGATTTCCCCGATTCAGGTAGATGCCGGACGCCAGTTCGTTGACTTCCAGCAACCCGCTTTTTTCGAGCCGGGGGCCGAGAATGTCGGGAATCGTCGCCCGGCCAAACTCGGCGTGCGTGGCATACCGCGCGGGCAATTCCGGCAGCCCATTGCCGAGCCACAGCCGGTTCGCAGTGGGCCACCAGCGCCCGTCCTTCTGCCCCGCCTCCAGCAACTGAACCGCTCCGTCGCCATTCCAATCGCCATAATAAATCCGCACCGGGGACGGCCGATAGAGCTCCGCCAACGTATTGCGTCCACGATTCCCGACGGCCAGGTCCATCCGCCCATCACCGTCATAATCTCCCGCGGTCACGCTTGTCCAGAAACCCGTCTGCGCTCCCAATCCCCAGACCGCCGTGCGGTCCTCCAGACGTGCCTGAGCGAAACCCAACACCCGCACCGGGCCGCCCTCAATGGCCAGGATCAACTCAGGAGCGCCATCGCCATCGAGATCGACAAAGGTCGCCGCATTGACCGGACCAACACCGTCCAACGCGTGGCTCCGGGCCGGATTCGCGCGTAATTCCCCGTTTTCATTGAACCACAACTGCGAGGCCCCGGCCTCCGGATAGCGACCCGGCTTGAACCGGCCGCCCACGAAAACGTCGATCTTCCCATCGCCATCGATATCCGCCGCGGCCAGTGGGCCCAGGCTCGCGTTGCCGGCGGACCACTCCCTGGGGGCCAGCGTGTCGGAAAGGGAACTTACGCGACTCTCCGCACCGGGGGGCATTTCATCGTTGGATTGGGCGATCAACACCTGGCGATTGCCCTTTCCGTCCGGCCACCCCAGCACCGCGCCCTGATTCCCCGCATTGACCTGCGCGGCGGCCAGGAAAGTGAATTTTTTACCGCCGTCATTGATGAACACCGCCAACCGGCCGCCCCGCGCCGCCGGAAGGACCAGGTCGTCCCAGCCATCGCCGTTCAAATCGTACCAACACACGCCCGGCCCCAGCCGACTCAAACGTCGGGTCAGCAGGGGCTGCCGGGCCCAATCCTCATGGGCGCTCTCCACCCACCGGTGACCCAGGCGTTCGCTGACGTCGATAAAATAGGGCTGAGGTAATGGGTCCGGTTTGATTCGCGGCAGGGCCGTGGCCTCGCGTTGATCCACTTCATAGCGGTGGTTGGGCAATGCGTTGCTCACCACGCTCTCGCGGCCGTCCCGCCACCGGATTTCCAACCGCAGCGGTTGACCCGCCAGCGGCGTCGCCGCAAAGACCCGCATCGCCTGATCGCCCGATAGATACCGCCCGCCGCAGATCATCTCCTGGCTTTGGGAAACGGCTCCTCCGGTCAAGCGCAACCGCGCACCGGTGCCCTGCGTGTTGGCCGCCTGTCCCTTCAAGCGCACGGCGATGCGCGGTGCCGGCGAATCATTGCGGAGTATGGAGGCCACGCCGTTGAGGTTGTTGATGACCACATCCAGATCGCCGTCGTTGTCGAGGTCGGCGACCGCCATGCCCTGCGAAACTCCGCTCTGGTCAAAACCCCAGGCCGACGAGACGGCTTCGAACGTGCCATCGCCGCGATTGCGAAAAGCCGCGTTCGGGGTGCGCCACGCGGGATAGGAACCCCGATAGCGCTTCACCTGTCCCGGAGTCCATTGACGCAAGCGAAATTGATCGGCCGTATCCTGATCCAAAACATCCTGCTCAAATCCGTTGGAAATCAGCAGATCCTCATAACCGTCCAGATCCACATCGAGGAAGATGGGACACCAGGACCAGTCCGTGGCCGCGACCCCCGCCCAGAGTGCGGCCTCGGCGAAGGTCCCGTCGGGGCGGCCAAAGAACAGAGTGTTCCGATTAAACCCCGGCCGCGCCTTGCTGCTTTCGCGCTCCTCCAAACTGGGGCCGGTCTTCCCCAATTGGGTCATCCGTTTTCCTGGCTCCCGCGCCAGCATGTCGAGCAAAATGAAATCGTCGCGCCCGTCCCGATCGAGGTCGGCAAAGTCCACCCCCATGGTGGACCGGCTCGTGTGCCGCAGCGCATTGGCCGGCAATTCCCGGAAGGTGCCCTTGCCATTGTTGATCCAGACCCGCACCGGCGAGGCATTGTCATTGGCGACACAAATATCCGGCGCCCCATCACCATTGAGGTCCCGGAACATCACGCTCAGTCCCCAATCCCGATAGGGCGCGATCGGCTTGCCGTGTTCGTCCTGAAACACGCCGGGCTCCATTTGAATGGCCGTGAAATGGCCGTACCCGTCATTGCGATAAATCCCATCCACCTCCGGCAATTCCTTGATACTCCCGTCGGCCGACACTTCAAACCGATCCTTCCACGGCGACAGATCGGCCCGCTGGCCGTTCACCGATTGCACGACTGGCCGCCCCGCCCGCACCTGGGTGACGATCTGCGTGGTTGGATCCGCCAGATGCGTGACATCAATATAGTGAGCGCAATACAAATCCAGGTCGCCATCGCCATCAATGTCCGCCAGGGCCAGCGACATCGGCGACGCCGTGCGCGACAAGCCCGAGTCGACGGCCTCGGTGAATTTGCCCTTTCCGTCATTGAGAAAAAGCCGGGTTCCCGCGGCAATTCCGTTCACCAGCAAGTCCAGGTCCCCATCGCCATCCACGTCGGCAAAAGTCGCCCCCGTCGACAACTGGCCGAGGCAGGCGGCCGCGCCCGGGTCTACTTCTTCAAATCGCCATTGGCCGCGATTGCGATAAAGCCGGTTGGGTCCCTGCAGACTGCAAAAATAGAGATCCACCCAGCCATCGCCATCGATGTCGCCGAGGGCAACGCCGCTGCCGTTGTGAGCCACCGCGTTGGTCAGAAAGGCGTCGCCGCGAAGGACATTGGTGAAGTGCACACCCGTTGATTCGGGGTTCATCAGCGTAAAGCCCGTCTTCCCCGCGCCCACCGGATCGAGTCGCCGCGCCTCCGTGGCGGCCGACACCACCGCCAGAGGAAGCAGGGCCACGACGGTAAACCACCGCCCGGCCAATGTCCTCCAGCCCGTTCGCGCGACCCACGTCATCGACTGGAGAAGAACAAACCCGCGGGCTGTGTCAATCTTTGCCACCGGCTGGAAAACCGGGGCGAAGCGGCTAGCTCGTCAGAGCCTCGCTCCACCTTACTCGCTGGCCTCCGGCCACAAAACCGGTGGCCCGAGAGTCTCTCGAGGCAGTCGCGTTGGGGACCGACTCCGTCCCCGGCTAGCTCGTCAGAGCCTCGCTCCACCTTAGTCGCTGCCCTCCGGCCACAAAATCGGTGGAGAGTCTCTCGAGCCTCCCGCGCTGGGCCTGACTTCGCCACCGGCATAGAATAAATCCCCTGCCCCTTAGCCTTT
>JAYTHD010000243.1:0-2856 GCA_043732975.1 Verrucomicrobiota bacterium | reverse complement strand
AGCGCGGTGTGGTGCATGGAGCCACGGACGAGATCGGCTTTCACGCCACGGAAAACCGGCACTACGTGACCGACATCCACGCCACCATTCTTCGCCAGTTGGGACTCGATTCGCGCCAGCTCGAAATCCCCGGACGGAAGCGGCTGGAGATCGACCATGGACGGCCGATCACGGAAATCATTGCGTAGGCTGCAGACCGACGGCGGCCGGCGGCTCCAACCAGCCTCGCGCGACAAAACAGTGTGAAACATCCCGACCCGGAGCCGGCGCGACGATTTTGCCAATGGACGCAACTGCCCCTAAGGTAGCGTCGTAAATGACTTGTCAGCTTTGTAAACAGCGCGAGGCATCGGTCCACCTGACTCAGATCATCGAGAATGAGATGAAGAAGGTGGATATCTGCGAGCAATGTGCGAAGGAAAAGCAGTTGCACGATCCGACCTCGTTTTCCCTGGCCGACCTCCTGCTGGGCCTGGGGACCGGCAAGGAACCGGAGCGCCCGGCGGACGAATCCAGCCCGGGCGATCTGAAATGCCCCAATTGCGGCTTTACCCAGGCCGAATTCAAAAAGACGGCCCGTCTGGGCTGTTCCGAATGTTACGCGATTTTTGCCGAGGGCCTGTCGACCATGCTGAAGGGCATGCACAAGGGAACGCAGCATCGTGGCAAGGTCCCGCCCCGGCTCAAGCACTCGCTGGAACTGGGACAGGCCCTGGCCCGCCTGGAGAAGCAATTGAACGAGGCCATCGGCAGCGAGAATTTTGAAATCGCGGCCAAACTGCGGGACGAAATCCGGGCGGCCAAGTCCGCGAGTTGAGATCCGTCGGATCGAATATCCACCACCCGTCTTCTCCCATTATTTATGTCCGTCCTGGAATTTCTCATTTCCCCGACCGAAGCCAGCACCCGCACGGGACCGAACGACAAGATCGTGCTGTCCAGTCGCGTACGTCTGGCGCGCAATCTGCGCACCGTCCCGTTTCCCACCCACGCCAAGAAGGCGGACCGAGTTCGCGCCTACGAGATCCTGCTGCCGGAGATCCGCGGACTGTCGATGATGGGCGGGGATCCCTTCGCCGAGTCGATGGAGAAGCTGACCAATCTGGAAAAGCAGGTGCTGGTCGAGCGGCATCTGATCAGCCGCGAACACGCCGCGAAATCGGGGGGGTCGGGCTTGGTGCTGAATCGCGAGGAAACCTTGAGTGTGATGATCAACGAGGAGGATCATCTGCGGATGCAATCCCTGCGGCCGGGCATGCAGTTGCGACAATCCTGGCTGGCCCTCGACGCGGTCGACAGCGCGCTGCAGGAGCGGGTTGATTTCGCCTTCACACCGCAGTACGGATATCTCACCGCCTGCCCGACCAATCTGGGCACCGGAATCCGGGTGAGCGCGATGTTGCATCTGCCGGGATTGGTCCTGGGCGAGCAGATCAATCAAATCATCCAGGCCGTCAACAAACTCGGTCTCGCCGTGCGCGGGCTTTACGGGGAAGGCACCGAGGCTCTGGGGAACATTTTTCAGGTTTCCAACCAGATGACGCTGGGCGAGGCGGAGTCGGACATCGTGGAACGTCTGGACAAGGTGCTCAAACAGATCATTGAAAACGAGGAGAACGCACGACTGGGATTGCTCGAGAAGAAGCCCAAGGTGCTCTTCAATCACATCGGCCGGGCCTACGGCGTGCTGAGCAACGCCCACACGATTTCGTCCAAGGAAACTATGAACCTGCTCAGTCTACTGCGCTTGGGCGTGGACCTCGGGATGTTGCCGGCGGCCCGCAAGGGTGTGGTGGATGAACTGTTTCTGGTGAGCCAGCCGGCGCATTTGCAACTGGCCCATCCGGCGCGGGAAAAACTGGGCGCGGACGAACGGGACCTGTTTCGGGCCGACCAATTGCGCACCCGCCTCGCGGCTCTGGAGCGTCCGGATCATACCAAGGTCACCTTGCCGGCGGCCAAGGCCTGAGGAACAACTGCCGGCGGTGCCGGGCTTTTGAAAACCCGGCGCGTCGCCAGGTTCGCTCCGCTCAGGGTCACTCCTAGCGTCGGCCGTCGTACCAAATATCGCACTTCTCGCGGTCGCCCAGCGTCGCCCGGGGACGCCAGAACGCTCGCGCGAGGAAGCGCAGCGTCTCGCGCGGAGTGTACAATCTGGCCTTGCGCGCCGAGGTCCGGAGTCGCGGCGAGGCAATGATGTGGATCCGGCGTCCCTGTTTCCGGGCGAGGACTTTGAGCCGTTGCGAGAGATCCAATTCCTCTCCCGCATAAAACCGGTTGCTGAAGCCGCCGATCTCCCGAAACGCCGCCGCTTCCACGAAGATGAAGGCCCCCGCCATGTGTCGCGCGAGCCGGCTGTAAACGCCCCAGATGCGGGCGCCGAAATGCACCCATCCCGGCCCGTGATCCATCGCCAACAGCGCGCCACCCGCCAGCACCTGACCGCTGGCAATGCGCCGCGCAACTTCGGCAAACAGCTCGGGTGACGGCTCGGAATCGGCATCCACAAAGATCAACCACTCGCCCTCGGCCGCCGCGGCGCCCGTGTTGCGGGCCCGGCCGATTTGATTCACCGGCTCGAACACCACCCGGGCACCGGCAGCGCGGGCGAGTTCCCCGGTGGTGTCGGTGGAATTGTTGTCACACACCACGACCTCGCTCAACCAGCGGAGGGACTGGAAGGCGGTCCGCGCCCGGTCCACCGCGCGCAGTGTCGCCGGCAGCAGCTTGGCCTCGTTGAAGGCGGGGATGACAATGGAAACCTTCATCCCTGTGGGACCCGGCTGCCCCGGCGGGGTCACGCGGTCACGCCATCGCGCGGGCGATGCTGTTCCACCAACCGTCGTGAAGCGCGGT
>JAYTHD010000242.1:0-2444 GCA_043732975.1 Verrucomicrobiota bacterium | reverse complement strand
CATCCAGTTCGCGGGCCCGTTGCAATTCGGTGCGGGAACGCACGAGGTCGTGTTCCTCCGCGTAGGCCTTGCCCAGGTAACTGCGGGCGAGGGAGCGATTCGGCTCGAGGGACGCTGCGATCTGCAAGTCCTGTCGACCGCCGGCGAGATCCCCCAATTTGATGCGGGACAAGCCGCGACCGAGCCACGCATTGCCCAGGTGCGGATCCGCCGTGATCGCCCGTTCGAAGGCTTCTTTCGCCGCAGCCACCTGATGGCGGCTGGCCAGCACGAAGCCATTCAAGGCAACCGCCTGGGCGTTCCGCGGTGCGAGTCGAAGGGCTTGCGCCAGCGCCTCGCGGGCGAGGTCGCCCCGGCCATGGGCAAATTCCAACTCGGCGACCCGGGCGTGCGTCGCCCCAAATTGCGGAGCCAACCTGGCCGCTTGATATGCGTACCGCAGCGCTCCGGTGAGATCATTGGTCGCCTGCGCCAGGTAGGATTCCGCCAGGGCCGCGGTGGCCGTCGTCGCCTCGATCGGCGCCGGACGTTCGCCGCGCACCGTCGCCAGCAGACGCTGGAGGGCATCGGCTTCAATGGATGGAACCGTCGCCAGCAATTTCCCGGCCCGTTCGGGTTGTCCAGCGGCCAACGCCAGTTGGGCAAGGAACAGCCGGCTCGTTCCCTCTGAATTCTGAAGCTCGGCCAGGCCCCCAACTTCCAACGCCGCCAGCAGATCGCCGGTCGCGTAGGCCGCCAGCGCCGGCTGCAGTTCCGGGCGGACGTTCGTGAGGACCGCCGGATCGAGGATCGCCGGATAATAGAGCGTCCATTGGATAGGGGCCACGACATCGACCATCGGTGATTTTACCGGCGCCTGACCTGGCGCAACGGTCGCCTGTTCGCCGGACGCCAGCCGCACTTCGCCGAAGTCGTTGCTGACATCCAGGCGTCCTTCCAGCAGCGACATCCGGGTGGCTCCGTCGGGCGCCACGTGGACCGCGAACTCCGTTCCGAGAATTGCCCCGGAAGCCACCGGCGTCTTGATCTTGGTGTCCGCACCCTTCTCCCGGTTGAGCAGGTAGAATCCACCTTCGCGAACGAAGACTTGAGATTGACCGCCCTTGGGTCCCGGGGCGTTGATGACCATGTCCGTGAGTTCATCGACCTGGCCAATGGATTCGTCGGCCAACTTGAGAGTGGCCTTGGAAAAATCGGCGGTGCTGAGGCGATCACCGACGCCGAGGATCATGCCGACGGTCGCCGGCACGAATCCCGTGGTCTCGGCTTTGAGAACTTTGACCTTCCCTTCGACGGCGACGACGACCACCCCGGGATTCGGCGCTGGCTGGGCCGCCAGGGTCTGACCATTTATCAACAGTGCGGCCATTAACCCGATCCATAAAAACGGGCAACAGAGGGGAGATTTCATTTGCGAGCGCCTTCGACGAGAGGAAAGCAGTCCGCCGCCCCTTGGACAACAACGCAATTGGAGGATTGCGGTATCGCCCTGGACTCCAAGGCACCACACGCGGAGCCAATTCAGGCGGCGGAGCCAGCCCGCGGAATGACCTCGTATCGAAGTTGATCGGAGGACCAGCCGGAAGTACCCTCCGGGCGAACGTAGGGGGGCTGAGGGAGTTTCACTTTTCCGCCTCGCCCGATGTTCGGCTCCTCCATGAGAATTTGTTCCCGAAAGATCCTGCGCAACATCGCCGGTTGGTCCCTGCTGACGGCGGCGGTTGCTGGCGCGCACTACTCGATCTCCACGGTCGGCAATGCCATTATCGTTACTGACGTATCCGGACAGGCCGATACGCTTGGAATGTCCGAGCCATCGGTCAACCAAATCGTGTTTTCGTCGGCCAACAGCACTTTCTCAGTGAACGGCGCCCCAGCCACCTCCGGAGATTCGGGGAACCTTAGCTATGCCGGCGTCACCCAGATCACCATCAATCTGGGAGGAGGCGACGACACCCTCAACGTCGGCGCATTCAACAGCACCCTGGTGCCCTTCACCTTCCCCTTCACCTTATTCCCGAGCCTCACCATCAATGGCGGCCCTGGCGATGATGTCGTGAATTTTCTGGAGAGCATCGCCTTTGCTCACAACGCCAGTCTCGATGTGGATCTGCAGAATGACGCCGTCACCCCCGGCTACGACATCGTGACGCTGAGCGCCGACACGAAGCTTCTGGTCGATGGAACCGGTACCCACACCGTCCGGACCAGTGGACCGGTAATCCTTGGGGCCGGCTCCAAGCTGGAGGTTCAGAACGGAAATTTGATCGTGGAGGCCAACCAGCAGGCCGTTCCTACTGTCGGGTTTTTCTTCGAAGGAGTCGACGTTCAGGGATCGATCCAATCCACCGGAACAGGATCCGTGACGGTCCGTGGGCGCGGCGGAGATGATGTCATGGGCTTTCAAATCGGCGTCGACGTCCACAATGGAGGAGTGATCCGAG
>JAYTHD010000241.1:0-17568 GCA_043732975.1 Verrucomicrobiota bacterium | reverse complement strand
CAGACCACGCCGCAACGACGGCGTCGAAAACCCACCTAGCGCCTATTCAACCGACCAAACTCCTATGCTTATCAGCCGCATTTTCGGGGAAGGGTGAGGTCATCGTGCCCGCACTCCAATTCAGGGCGGCGAATCCGGCGCAATAACTGAAAAGTGGGTTCTGGGCTGCCGTGACAAAGGCCGCTTTGCTGTGCACCGCGTCGCGGCCCATGCTGTCGGTGATAGTCTGTGATACCACCATCTGATTGCCGGCATATTTCTGGGATTGGACGGTCACTCCCCGGCAATCATCGAAGGTGATCGTGGCCTGCGGAGCGGCGGCAATGGCGATTTGCGAGATGGCCACGCGGTTTCCGAAGAATAATTGTGGTAGACCGGAAAGCGTCGCCGGCGCCGTGTAGCTGAAGATCAGCTTCCCATCGGCCCAGAAGGTCAAATCCGCTTCGCCAAGAAGCACTGTCCAGTGCCGACTCATGGTGTGGACGGCGATTTGTGAGGCAGTGAGTTTCAGTGCGTAGCGATAGGTGCCGGTCGGGGCCGGACACACCAATGTCCAACTGTTCGCCCCCGCTGCTCCGGGGGCCACTGTCGATCCTGTCGGGAGCAGGTGGCCGGCATCGGCGAAGGCGGCTGACAGATTCGACGATACCCTCGAGGCGTTCAGTTCGGTGGTGAAGGGGGTGGCCGGCAGGGAAAATGCCCGGGCATCGACTGCTGGGAGAAGGCTGGTACCGGCGGAATTCAGAAGTTGCCATTGTGTCGAGACCGGGTCCCACTGAAGGGTGGTCCGGCCTCCCAGCTTGATGCCGTAGGGGACCGTGGGCGTCTCCTGAACGGACAATTCAACCGCCAAGGCGTAATTGTTCGTCCGGTTCGCGTCGCCGCAATTCAATTGCCCGGGAACGTTGGCTCCATTTTGGGTCAGCACGGTATTCTGCACCCGCCAGACATTGGAAGTGGGTGTCCAAGCCGCCTGCCATTCAGTGCCCTTCGTAAAGGTGGTCAGCGGGCCACCTCCGGCCGATCCAATGTCCAACGTATGGTTCGGATCGTTCGAGGCGAAGCTGCCTTGATTGCCCAGTCGGGAGAAGTAGCTGTGCGTGATCTTCGACATTTGCCCCGCACCATTGGTGCCAAGGATCGGTTGCTGGAAGCCATCATAGACGGTGCGGCTGGTCTCCCCATTGCCTGCCAGAACGGCATCCGGCAGGAAGTTGGCGTTGTAGACATAAGCCTCCACGGGGCAGGCGAGGGGGGTGAAGCGGAGATCGTCGACCAGCACGTGGCTGCTCGTGTTGGCATTGACGCATTGAATGGAGATTTGTGTCGCCCCACCGGCGCCGGCCGGCGAGATCACGTGGTAAACGTAGGTCCATTCGCCCACGGCATCGGGGAAGACCAGGCTATGGGAAGCCTCGGTATTGATCGTGATCAGCCAGGCGGCATGGCCCGCTGCGTTGTTGAATCCATCCGGCTTTTTGACCCAGGCAGAGAAGACATAATCCGTTCCCGAGCGCTCCGGCGTAAACGTGCGGGCGATGCCATTGTTCCCGGTGGTGGATGCCGCGACACTCAGGCTTCGGGTACCGGTGTGCGCGTCGATGGTGGTGTTGTTGGAATTGGGGATGATCGAGCCGTTCGAGCCGATGATCCATCCTGGATCCGATTCATAGGATTCAAAGCCAAAGCAACTCACTTCGTCGCCGGAAAAACTTCCATTCGGGAATTTGGCGACGAGGTGCTTCTGATGAGAATCATATTGAAACGAGGAAACCAGGCCGCCACCACTGACCTGCTCCTGGATCATGTTGGCGGGATCGGTTCGGGAAATGATCCTCGTCCGGAGCTGCCAGCCGGCGTTGGGCTGGCCACGCGATGGGAATTGTGGCGCGATGGCGCCGGGAGTGGTCCATTCGTAGGATTCATGTGCGGCCAGACGGGAGGCTTCGGAGGCCGTGTCCTGGATGGTGATCGAATCGGTGTTCGCCCAGTTGCGGAACGTGGTCGCCTGGCTTTGGACGTAATTTTGGGCGCCGTTGCTGAGCGATATCACGCTCTTAGTCTGCATCGCAACGGCGGTGTACATGTGCTTTTGCGTGAACACGGTTGCGTATTCCGGCACCTGCCAGGCGTAGAGCGTCTCGCTGCGGAGCGTCTTGGTGGCGCCCGTGGCGTCGTAGTAGCCCTGTTCCTGCCGGAGAAGGACGCCGGTGGTGCGATCATAAGTTGCGCGGGTATCGATGGTCACGCCGTCCTTGGTACTTGTGCTGCGCTCACAGCGTGGATAGGCGCCGAAAAGGAGGCTTCCGGAGGCATCGCGGCTGTAGACCGTCCAATAGTCAAACCGGGAGGCCACCGGGGCGCCACTGGAATCGTAATCCTTTTGGGCCAGTTGGAATCCGTTGAGAATGTCCTGATAATTCTGGATCCCGCCGGATGGATAAAGCGACGGATCGGACGCCAGTCCATTGGAGTAATTGAACTGACTGCGCCCCTGCGGCTGAGTCACGGGCGGATTGCCAGACTGATCCCACACGCCGGGGACCACGGTGACCAGCGGGTACTGTGCGACGCCCGACGCAGCGTTGTAGACAATTTGCGATTCGGGTGAACTGCCGTAGTAAAACGACTGCGTGAAGCTCTGATCGTTGTCGCAGGAATCCTCGATGTACACGCTTGCCACCGGAAAATCCGAGACATAGGCGTCCAAATTCACCTCATCGAGATCGTAGAGAGTCATGGAGGGCGCCGCATCGAAGGAGGAAGCCGACGACGGGTAGGTCACCTGGAAGCGCCCGCTGACCAGCTGGGTTCCCGGCATGGGATTGTTGGAGGGCACGTACATCTTGGCGCCGCCCAGGGAAGGCAAGGGTGTGGTACCGCCGTTCTTGCAGGCGACCACATAGGTATCGGCACTGGAATCACCGGCGTTCTGGTAGACGAGGAAGTTGGGGCCGCGATTTTGCAGGCTCTGCGGGTAATTGAAACTTCCCAATGGAGAGGCGAGTTGCCGCCAGGTGCCATCGGTTCCACGGAAGTAAACGAATTGCCCGATGGTCATGTAATTGCCGGAGATGCTCGGATACGTCCCGGGCTGACTGCCGGCGACTGTCCACCTGCCGTAATTGGGATTGAAAGTCGCCAACTGAGTGGACGTGCTGCCACCGCTGGAAGTGCAGAACGTGGCGGTGTCGGTGCCGGCGGCAACCGTGACCGATGCCGAAGGGGAGGGAGCGGTGAAGAGTTGGCTGATCCACGAACTGCCCAGGCTTTGGTCCCCGCCACCATTTCGCAGCAGGCCCAGTCGGTTGTTCACGACTGAATCCACGATGAGGGTACGGAAGGCCTCCAGTTGGGACTGACCGTTGTTGAACGGTGCGTTCAAATTCATCGAGCCCGGCGAGGTGGCGTTCAGGACAAAGAATTTGTCATTCCATTGGAAGGTCTTCAGGCTGTAATTGGTGAAGGTGCCCGGAGGTGTGGGGGAGTTGGTGGTGGTGCCGGTGACGTAAGTGAGCACGATTCCGTTGGGCAGCGGGCTAACGGTGAGATACACTTGCTGGTTGTTGTCGATCAGCACCTTGGCGCCATTCAAGGTCCAGGGATTGGGAGAATTCCATGTGCCGTCCAGAGCCCGGTAAAAGACATAGTTCTTGATCCCGGTTCCCTGGAGGTAGCAGGCGACGGCATAATAGTTCTGGCCGGCGTTAATGGCGGCGTAGGTGGCGTCCCCCGCAGTGGGGACGGGTGGGGCTCCATTGGCGTTCCAGCGGCCGGACTGCCACGTATAGGAGAATCCCTGCACGGGCCCGCTCTGGTAGTTCCGATTGTACGCAATGACAAAGTCGCGGCCGGCGGCGAAAACCGATGCGCCGGGTTGGGTGCCCTGAAGCGTGAGCAGAAACGGGGCGTTATTATACATGACCCAGGTGCCAAAGCGCAGTTCCTGCCCGGCGTCGTCATTGCGAAACAGGTACACCTCATCGCGATTATGGGTGGTGTTGCGGTAGGACAGTGCGAAGAAATTCTCTCCTGACTGGATCATTACACTGTCGGGTGAGACAGACTTTCCGCCTATGGAAATGAGGACGTCCTGGTTAATCCATTGACCATTCCAGGACTGAATCTTCAGCTGCAGGGTGCTGGGGCTGCAGTACGTGAACACCACATAGTCCAGCCCGAACCAGACACGGGGGGTGCTTCCGGAGAGCGGATTGTTGATCTGCGTCTTCTTGGGCGAATTGATCATCTGGGTCTTGTAGGCGAACTGCGCCTTGCCGCCCGTGGGATAGGTGACGGTGCTCAGTGCCCCCGGATTGATCGTGCTCGTCTGGTCGACGTAATCGAACGACATCGGGGAAAGTGTTTCACCGGCGGGGGTGTATTGAAACACCGATTTCAGGCAGCGCTTGTAGAGCAGCGAATAGTTGCCGGCGCTGGTGGGGGCGTGGTCCATGAAGTCGTAGGTGAACTTCAGGCCGTAGAGTCCCCGGCCTGTCGAGTCTGCGACGTCGACCGAATCCAGATAGCGGGTTTCGAGCCGGTCCTGGTACGCATTGGGTGCCGGGCTCTGGGTGTGCGGTGCCTGGTACTCGATCACCGGGGGACGGCCCGGGGTTGTGTCGGGGTTCAATGCCCCAAACTTCTCCAGATAATTGAACGTGATGGTGCTGCCATGGCTGTCGGTGACCTTGCTGAGATAGGATGCCTGCGTGTAGGCGAGTCCGTTGATCATGACGGTCTGTGATTCGTTGGTGTACTGGTAGGTGACCTTGCTGCCCGTCGGGGTTTGAATCGAGGCCAGATTCCACCGCACCGGGTACTGGACCTGGGAGGCCCTTTGATTGCTGGATCCGATCCAGTTGCCCCAGCTCACGCCCCATTGGGTGGCATGGGAGGCGGTGTCGGTGCCGGCGCCGTAGGTGGAAATGAATCCGTTTTCCTTGAGGATCGTCCAGACATTGCGGTTGGGATCAAATAGCACCTGCCAGAATTGGTAGTTGCGCAATTGGAACATCCATTTGCCATCCGTGGTTTCCCCGGTTTTGGCCATGGGATTGGCCGATCCGCCGCTGAGCAGATAATAGGTGTCGGAAGAGGCAGACGCGGCGCCCGCCTTGTCGACGGCGATCGATTCAATGGGCATTTCCCAACCCAATCCCAGGAAGCCGGTCGGGGCGTCGAGGTTCCAAATATCCACCAATCGTTTGATATTACTGGTGTAGACGCCGGAGACCTTGACATCGAGTCCGTCGCGACCGGTGAGGGTCAGGAAGTCCTGTGGGAGTGAGACGCAGCCCCGGAACTTGTTGACGCTGCTCTTGATGTTTCCGATGGCCGCCTTGTCGAATTCGAAGGAGCGGATGGCGGGGACCTCGGACAGTGTCGCGTTGCGGCTCGCTTGGATTTGATGGTTGCTCATAGATCTGGCTGTGGAAATGAGTTGAAGGGACCGTGCGTTGGGCTTGGTCGTACTAGCCGGCCTGAGTAAAATGGGATTTAATCTTTTCCGTCGACAATGATTCCACCTCAGTGGGCACGGTCTTGACGAGATGCCCCTCTTCGGGGCGCGTGGTCATGAAGTGGCGGAGGTAAAAGTCGTCCGGCACCTGATAGACATCAGTCCATTGGCAGGGCTCTTCGCCGACGACGTGACAGCAAAGCAGGGGCGATTCCTGGGGGACGGCGACGCCTGCGACAACGGCGCGGATGGAACCGCTGAGATTCGGGGGAGAGCCGTGGATCACGCGGTTGTCCATCAAGAGGACCTGACCCGCCCGCATCGGCAGGTATCGCATATACGATGATTCAATGGCCGGTACCCAGTCGGGATAGGGGAGCATTGCCGGTTGTCGGTAGGTGTTCTTCAGGCGATGGCTGCCCGGAACCACGCCAAGGCAGCCATTGTTCATGTCCACGTCCACCAGCGGGCACCAACTGGAGATCCCTGCGCGATCGCCCTCCTCGACAAATGTGGGGTCCTGGTGCAGGGGAAACTTTCCCACGGCGGAGGCGGCCCGTTTAGATACGAAGTTGGCCAGGACAAACCGATAGTTGGAAAAGACGGGTAGCAGGCGGCGCTCCAGAACGGGGGCGACGCTCTCATGGTGGAGCGGCGCAGGTCCAGGTCGATCAGCAAAACCGAGGCGACGATGTCACTTTGGTGCCATCGCTCCACTCGGGTGAAGGCGTCCCGCAATTCACCCAGATCTCTTTCGGAAAGAAGATCCAGAATGACATAGCCGTTCTGACGAAAGAAGGACTCGTTATTGGGATCGAGCAGGGTGTTTTGGATCATGAGGGAAATGGGGCGGGACCGGATTCGGGATGGATGGCCACAACATTCCTCGCGGAGCGTGTCGGATTCTCGGCGAGGACGTGACTGAGCACCCGGCAGAGTGTGGCCGTGGTGATGAGGGCCTTGTCGTCTGTGAAATAGCGGCCCTGGGGATCGATCCAGGGTTCGTGGCAATGGTTTTCAGTCACCCGGAGATTGCCGGAACCCCGCCAGCGACCGTCCGCCGACTGCCAATCCAACAGCGCACGCAATTGTCGGCCGATTCTGGGGTCGCGGGGATCCCGGAGGCATTCGATCCCGATATAGCACCCCAGATCGAAGGGGTTATCGATGGTGATGGGCTGGGTGGGGAGGCTGGCGTTGTCGGCCGGTGGGGGTTCGCTCAGTGCGAGCTGCCGGAGGACTTCGAGAGTGGTAAAGGTGCTGTAAAAGGGATTTCGCCACCAATAGGATCGCCAGAAACCGTGGGCCAGGCGATGTTGTGACAGCGCGGCGAGAAAGTCTTCGCGAAGTGTGTCCTGATCCTGGTGGGACATCCCCAGATAGCCCCACGGGGTGACGTCCCAGTGCCCCATTCCCCAGGCATCCGGTCCAGCATAGGTGGCGATGCCTTCGCCCGTACGCCAGTGGTCGCGAAGGAAGGCACGATCTGCGGATGCCACTGGCAGGCCCAGTGCATCCAGCAGTGCGATCGCAATGGCGGTCGAGTCGGAGTCCGGCCCGGTGGCCCCATTATAGCCCCAACCGGCCGTATAGGTTCGGTTGCACGTCAGCCACTCGGCGGCCTTCCGGGCGGCCTTCCGGGCGTCGGGTCGTCCCAGGGTCTTGCTGCCGATTGCCAATCCCAGGGCGGTATAGGCCGTCACCCATTGATCGGACGGGCCGACGGGCAATTGGTAATCCTGCCAGCTGCCGTCGGCGGACTGGATGGACTGCAGATAACCCATGGCGTCCGCGAGTGCCCCGCAGACTTCATCCTCCCCGGGGACTTGTGTCTCGCCACCATGCTTGACATACAAATTGAGTCGGGGTGACGATTGGGTCGTCAGCCCCAACCCGATGAAAGCCACGTGGTGTTCGGCGTTTTCAAAGACGCAGGAGGTATCCAGGGGAGCCAGCGCGAAACGGTCGGTGATCCGGCGGATGATCGCGGACCATTCTTCGCGGCTGTACCGCAGGCAATGCCCACACAGATCGACTTTGGCATCAGCCAGTGCACCGGTTTGGAGATGGAATCCGATGCTCATGACCAGGCCCTCGCAGTCCACTTCGAAGGAGCCCATGGCGAGGGCGAGAAAGCTCTGCATTTCCGGTGAGGAGAACATGTCGATGCCCAACCCTTGAAGGCCGGTGGGTTGGAGCAGGCGGAAGTATATTTTGGCCCGGCTGTTGGCGACGGTGCTGCCTTCCAGACCGGCGCTGGCAACCCGGCAGTGTTTGCTCAGGGTCTGGAGTATCCGTCGGGCGGATGACATGGAGGGCAAGAGGTCCTTCAGCCATCGCTCGACTGTCTCCCACCCGGCGGCCAGACCGAGGGGGGCCATTTCCAGATAAAAGGCCACCCCGGGTTGGTCGGGACTCGCGGCCACCCAGACAAATCCCTTCCTGTATTCACTGCGCTTCGCGACCGAATTGGGGACGAGCAGGTCGACGCTTTGGCGCGCGAGCGCGGCCAGTTCCTTGTTGCCGTGCCGGGCGAGAATCCGGGACAGGGTTTCGGTCGAGGTTTGATAGCGATGTTCGGTGGTGCTTTGAAAGGCCCCGGGGTCGCCGATCGCCCGGAGGACCACACCTTGTCGGCCGGTGGTCAGGCACAATTGCAAGGGAGAGCCGTCGTTGTTGAGTGCGGAGGCGTCGGCGATGAAATCCTCGGCGCGATCATTGGCCCCGAGCAATTGGCGACAGCATTCCGCGGCACGGCTGGGGTCGCGGGCCAGCCGTTCCGTGAGGTTGACCAGACGCCGGACCTTCCGGCCAAGGCGGACACTGCGATTCACGGAGTCAGGCACGGGGGGGTGTCAATAAGGGGGTTGCTGAGACTTCCGTGGAATCGCCCATCATACCACAGCCGTGCGAGCGCGGTTGTGGTATGAAGGCGATTCGGATCCCACCTGGAGAGGGAGCCAGGTGTGGTTATCCCTGATAGATGTTGAAGCTGGCGGGCGTTCCGGAATTGCTGCCCTTGCTGCCGGCCACGCCGGCCGCGCCCGAGCTGCCGGGGGTGCCGTTGGCGCCGCCGGGTGAGCCCCCCAAGCCACCGGTGCCGCCGACACCGCCTACGCCGCTGCTGCCCCCGTTCCCGGGCGAGCTCTGGAAGGTGTAGGGGACGAACTGGCTGTTCGGGGTCAACGTCTGGTAGCTGATGGTAACGAGACTGCCGTTGCCACCACTGCCGCCATTGGCGCCGTTGCCGCCCTGGCCGCCGGCGCCGCCGCTGCCGCCGTTGTAGCCGCCCCGGCTGTAGGCTCCGGAGCTCGAACCTTGACCGCCGTTGCCACCATTGCCACCAGCGCCGCCGTTTCCGCCGCCGCCGCCGTCACCACCATCACCGCCGGCGGCCGTTACGAAGATCGTGCCGGTGACGGACTTGATGCTCATCGTCACCGCGGGAGCATTGCCGCCATCGTTACCGGCGGAGGCATTGCCGCCCGCGCCGCCGCCCGCGCCGTTGGTGCCGTTGGATCCGTCATTGCAACCGGACGCCCAGTTGCAGGATGCGTTGGCGCCGGTCACGCCCGCGTTGCCCGCGGGCCCGGGCGAGCCATTTACGCCCGGCTGTCCCGGAGTGCCCATAATGATGATGTCCGGCGTGGTTTGTCCGGTGGCGGAGGCGTGCAGGTAGTGGCTGGAGACGCCCTTCTATGCGGTCGTTTCGACGCTGGTCGGAGCGCCCGTGCTCTTGACCAGCGCGTCGACCGAGATCTTGGCGCTGGTTTTCACAAAGATTTGTCCTCCCGGCATGATCGTGATCGTGCCGTAGGCGGTGGTCGAGCCGGTAATGGTGAGCGGGCTCGTCGGGGTGACGGTTACGTTGGGTGCGGACATGATAGTAATTGTGCTAAGAGTGAAACCATGACTTTCCTTTATACTGCAATCTACAGACCGCCCGGCCATGGGTGATCTGATGAGGATGATTAGTGGCATGAATCGTTTATGCCAGGCAAGCAAAATTAGTAATATTTATTGATATGATCAGTGTTGGGTCGCAACCGGACGCGCTGGATGGGGAGGAGGAGGTCTGTGCAAGTCCGGCCGGGGAATGGCGGCACCCCCGGCGGGGCTTGTCGGGGGGTCTCCCTTTTTTCGACGAGCTCCCGATGGCCAGAGCCACCGGCGGGCGGTGACCCCACCGCCGATCGATCCCGGCAAAACGCGATTGACCCTGACCCGGCGGACCCTCAGCGTGCGGGATGCCCCCGACCCCGGGACACACGCATGGACGTCCGCACGCCTTTGGTTTTTTTCATCCACGGGAGCGTGAGGGCGTGACGGTCTACAGCCGTCGTTCAGTATTGAAGGCCAGCCTGGCCGGATTGGCGGGTGTCTCGTTTCCGGAACTCCTGCGGTTGCGGGCGGAATCAACCCCGACGGCTCCGCGATCGCGGTCGAAATCGGTGATCCTGCTGTGGATGACGGGAGGGCCGAGCCACATCGATACGTGGGACCCCAAACCGGAGATGCCGTCGGAGATCCGCGGGCCCTTCGGGGTGATTCGCACGCGTCTTCCCGGGGTGCGGGTCTGCGAGTATTTGCCGCGGATGGCGGGGATGCTGGATCGCTTTACGCTGATTCGCTCGGTGGATTGCCGCGCGAGCAATCATGAGCCGAATCAGGTGATGCAGACGGCCAATCGGGCCGCCGAGCCGCGCACGAATCCGAAGGGCCATCTTTACCCCGCCATCGGCAGCCTGGTCGCCAAGTTGCGCGGCGCCAACGATCCGACCGTACCGCCGTATGTCGTCTTGAATCTCAAATCCCGCTCCCACGTGGCGTGGAGCGGTTATCTGGGGCCGCAGTACGATCCCTTCAACGCGGGGGGAACCCAGAATCAATTTTCCCTGCCGACGGGGTTGACGATGGAGCGGGTGCGCGAGCGCCATTCCCTGGCGCAGCAGATGGATCGTTTGCGTGCGGATCTGGACGCCACCGGACAGATGCAGGCGCTCGACCGTTTTGCACAACAGGCCTTTGAAATTGTCGCCGGGAGCAAGGCCCAGGAAGCGTTCGACCTGGCGCGGGAACCAGCGGCCAACCTTGAGCGGTACGGGAATCACGATTGGGGTCGACAGGCGCTGCTGGCGCGGCGGTTGGTGGAAAGAGGCGTGAGTTTTGTCACCATCGACCTCAGCCATCATTCCGCCTCCGGAACGTGGGATACCCACGGCGACAACATTCCCCCGTATGGCGGGATCTGGAACGGACTTCGTCCCCTGCTGCCGGTGTTTGATCAGGTCATCACCACGTTGGTGACCGATCTGGGCGAGCGCGGACTGCTCCAGGATGTGCTGGTGCTGGCGATGGGAGAGTTTGGTCGGACCCCGACCCTCGGCACCCAGGGCAGCACGGACGGGCGGGATCACTGGCCCTATGTGATGTCGATGGCGCTGGCCGGTGGCGGCTTCCGTCACGGGCAGGTGATTGGAGCGTCCTCGCGGGATGGCGGTGAGATTGCAGAACGCCCGGTAACTCCCGGGGATCTGGCGGCGACGATCTACCATCATCTCGGCGTGCCGTTGAATTCCACTTATCCCGATCATCAGGGACGGCCGACGTTCATCCTGGAGGACGGCTCCCCGATTCATGAATTGATCTGAGCGGAAAAAAAGGGGGTCAGGAACCCCGGATGAACGCGAATCCTGGGCAGTGCGATTCTGATTCAACGGCTCACTGCGCGAGGGAGGTCGGGCCGTCTGATTCGTTCGGCCGCAGGCAGAGGCTGTGCGGAATGGTACTGCGGGACGGCTGCGCTCAGGCCTTTTTGACGAAGCAGGCTTTCAGGAACAGCGCACTTCCCTCGATTTTGCAGGAGATTTCGTGATCACCATCCACCAGTCGGATCCCTTTGGCTTTCGTTCCGCCTTTGAGGACCTGCGAGGAGCCCTTGAGTTTCAGGTCCTTGATCAGGGTGACGGAATCGCCGTCGACGAGCACCGTGCCGTGGGCGTCCTTGACGATGCGGGCTTCCGCGGGTTTGGCCTCGCGTTCCCACTCATGGCCGCAGGTGACGCATTCCCAGCGGTCCGCGAGTTCCAGAACCTCGGGCATCGTGCACATCGGACAAACCGGTTTGCTCATCAGCAGACGCGTAGGGTCCCACGAAAACTTCGCCAAGCACAATCTTTGCCCAGCTCCGGCAATACCCCGATTACTTCCGTCGTGGCTCCTCCAGCGGACCTGCCCGGCACCACGTTCCGACCGTTACTGAAGGCTGAGAACCGCGGGGTTATTGTTTCTACTCAGCCAGGTGCTTGAACTGATCCTTGTTTTTGTCGGCCTCGGTCAGGCCGAAATCCAGTTTGGCGCGGAATTCATTGTTGAACTCCTGCAGATCCTTCAGCGCGACGCTGATCAGGGTGCCGGCGACGGCCTTCTTTTCGGTGATGGGGTTCTCCACTTGATCCCGGAGCGCGTCCTGGTGGCCGGATCAATCGGCGTGGCCTTGGGGTTGGGCTTGCCGGAATCGGCCTGTTGCCGGCGCCGGGCATCCTCCGCTTCCGCCCGGGCCGCACGCGTCTCGGCCGTCGCCTGGGCCGCCCGGGCTTCGGCAATTTCGGCGGCATCCTTCACCTGCTGGGCGACTTGCAAGGCCTGCTGTGCCTCCTCCCGGGCGAGACGCGCCTCTTCCCGGCTCGGTTCGACGCTGACCACCGTCGCGTCGCGATCCGCAACAGAACCGGCCACCATCCAGTCGGTCACCCAGTAGGATGGCGCGGCATATACCGGATACGGCTCCCGGTAGTGCCGGTGATAGGCGGGGCGGCTGTTCTCGGCGGGCTTCCACGGAGCCCGGGCGAGGACGATGGGGGCGCGGCAGGGGGAAACTTCGAAGGCCACGTGGGGCGATCGGCCGTCGGTCTCGGGTTGGGAGGCGGAGGGACTCAGGCGGTGGCATCATTCCATTGACGAATTACGCAGGCGACGGCACGGACGCTGGCATCGAGCTCGGGATTTAATTCGGTCAGGAGGGGCAGGATCCGACCGGTTTGGGCGATGCCCGCGCCGGCGACGGCGTGATGCAGCACCGGGATGGGGCCGTGGGCATTGCGCAGGGCTTCCAGGGGCGTGAAGCGGGACCGGATGGCTTCGGCACGGTCGAAATCGCCCGCGCGCAATGCCTGGAGCATTTCCTGGGAGCGACGCGGGGCCACACAGACGCAGCCGCTGGTGAAGGCCCGGATTCCGAATTGCCGCCAGTGGATGATGGCGGGCTGTTCGCCGATGCCGCTGACGAAGAGCGCCGGATCCACCTGGTCCAGCAACGATCGCAAGAGCGGGTCCTGGGTGGTGTCCGGGCGCACGACGGCGTATTTGATCCACGAGATGACCCCGGCGCCGACGAGTTTTCGGACCACGTCAACCGTCACATAATTCTGATCCTTGATATAGAGCACGGCGGGGATTCCGGCTTTTTGCACGAATTCCGTGATGGCAATCCGCACCCCCTCGGGGGAACTGACGGCCACGGTGGGGAGCATCATGGCTGTGGGGAAACGGTGACGGGCAAGCACGCCGGCCTGGTCCATGGCAGTGCCAAAATACGGACCCACGCTGGGAATGATCAGCGTTTCCGGGGCCGCGCCCGCTGCGAGCAGATCGAGGGTCGATTCGAATTCGCTCGGGGCCAGGTTGTAAAAATTGGCGTTGCCGCCATAGAGCAGTGTGGTGACGCCGCCGGATTCGAGATAGCGGATGAGGCGGGCGTTTTCACCCGCGTGCGGCCGCCCCTGGGTATCGCGACAGAGCGGGGGCACGGCGATCACGGAGCGGTTTAGCGCTTCGAGTTTGAATGGAGTCTTCATGAGTGGCGCGGAATCGGGTGCGATGAATAATCAGTGGATGGATGGCTCCGGCGTGGGGCTGCCGGCGTGCAGGAAGCGGAAATCACAGCCTTGATCGGCCTGGGTCACTTCCCGCAGGAAAAGGGAGAGATAACCGCGGGAAACCGGGGGCGACGGCGGTTGCCACGCGGCGCGGCGGGCCGCCAGTTCCGGCGCGGGAACTTCCAGCGTCAGCGTCCGGGCCGCGACCTCGAGGGCAATCACATCGCCATCGCGTACCAGGGCCAAGGGCCCGCCCACAGCGGATTCGGGCGCCACGTGCAGGACGCACGCGCCGTAGCTGGTGCCACTCATGCGGGCATCCGAGACCCGCAAAAGGTCCCGCACGCCGGCCTTCAGCAGCTTTTGAGGAAGGGGCAGCATGCCCCACTCCGGCATGCCCGGAGCCCCGATCGGCCCCGCACTTTGCAGGACGATGACGGAATCCGCGGTCACGGGCAGATCCGGATCGTCAATGCGCGCCGCCAGGTCTTCGTAGTTGCGAAACACCACGGCCGGGCCGGCGTGCTTGAGGAAACGCGGCTCCATGGCGGCATGCTTGATGACCGCACCCTTCGGGGCGAGATTTCCGTAAAGCACCGCCGTACCGCCCTCGGGGGAGAGCGGATTCTCCCGTGTCCGGATGACTTCCGGCCGGTGGATCCGGGCGCCGCGGACATTCTCCGCCAGGGTGTGGCCGTTCACGGTGGGCACATCGCCATGCAGCGAATCCAGCAGTTGCGCGAGCAAGGCACGCAGGCCGCCGGCAAAGTAGAAGTCCTCCATCAGGAACCGGCCGGCGGGTCGCAAATCCGCCAGGCGGGGCGTGCGGCGGGAGATTTCATCGAACTTGCTCAGGGGCAGGGGAATCCCCGCGCGCCCGGCCATCGCGATCAAATGAATGATGGCGTTGGTGGAACCCCCGACGGCCATGTCGGCGATGATGGCGTTCTCAAAGGACTTTGCAGAGAGGAAGTCTGAGGGCCGCCGATTCTGCCAGACATTCTCGACGATCTGTCGGCCGCTTTGGGCCGCCATTCGCCAATGGGCGGCGTCGCTGGCGGGAATGGACGACGCCCCCGGCAGGGTCAATCCCAGGGTCTCCGTGACGGCGGTCATCGTCGACGCCGTGCCCATGGTCATGCAGTGTCCGTGTGATCGGGCGATCCCATCCTCGATCTCGCACCATTCGGTTTCGCCGATATTTCCGGCCCGCTTTTCCGCCCAGTATTTCCAGGCGTCGGAACCGGAACCGAGCGTCTCGCCCCGCCAGTTGCCGCGCAGCATGGGGCCGCCCGGAACAAAGAGGAAAGGCAACGTGGACGACAGCGCACCCATGATCAGGGCCGGGGTTGTTTTGTCGCAGGCCCCGAGCAGGACGGCACCATCGGCGGGGTGACATCGCAGGACCTCCTCGGTTTCCATCGCCAGCAGGTTTCGATAGAGCATGGTGGTCGGCTTCATGAAATTCTCGCTGAGGGAAAGCACGGGAATTTCGATGGGCATGCCGCCAGCCTGGAGGACGCCCTTCTTGACGTGTTCCGCGAGGATCTTGAAATGCAGGTGGCAGGGATTGATCTCCGACCATGTGTTGAGAATTGCGATGACCGGTTTGCCCTGCCAGTCCTCCGGTCCGAGCCCCATCTGGCGGGCGCGCGAACGGTGACCGAAACTGCGCAGATCATTGGGACCAAACCAGCGCCAGGAACGCAGTTGTTCGGGAGTCAGCGGGATATTCATCAGCGGAGGGGCAGCAACCAGGCGCACAATTGGGTCAAAGCAAGGCCGACGAATCCCTGGAGCGTCATCATGGGAGAGACCGTGCGCAGGGTTTGTGCCTCGCGCAGTCCGGAGAGACGGGTGATGATCCAGAAGCCAGCGTCGTTCATCCACGGAAAAGGCTTGGAACCGCAGCCGATGGCAATGGCGAAATAGACGGGATGAATCGGCGCTCCGGCGGCCAGCAGGGCTTTCGCGATGGGTGCGGCGGTGATCATCGCCACGGTGGCGGATCCCTGCGCGGTGCGGACTAGCATCGTGACCGCAAAAACCAGCGGCAGTGCCAGCGCGTGGTAGCCTGCGGCGTGCCCGGCCAGCACACTGGCAATCTGGGTTTGCTGGAGCACACCGCCGAAGGCGCCGCCGGCGGCGATGATCAGCAGGATGGCGCCGCCGGAGACCACGGCTGACTGGACGGCTGTGGATCCGCTGCCGGGACGCGGGCTCAACATCAGTGGAACCAGGGCGGACAAGGCCCCCAGGGTCAGGGCCACTTCCTTGTCCCCGAGGCGGGCCAGGGCGCGCAGCCAACCGCTCTGGAACGCGGCTGGCAGGTTGGGCGCCGAAGCCTCCAGGCTCATCAGCACGATGGGCAGAAACACCGGCAGCAGCGCCAGCCAGAAAGGTGGCAGGGCGCGCGGGCCCTCGGCCGACAGGACGGGCTCCTCCGCGGGGACCTCGAGGACCATGCGGGAATTTGACCAATGGGCGAAGGCAACGCCGGCCAAAGCCGCGCCCAGGCCGATGGCGCTGCCGACGCCGATCATCAGGCCAAGGGGCACACCCAGTTCCCCCGCGACAAAGAGCGGGCCGGGTGTGGGCGGCACGAGCGAATGGGTGATGGTGCCACCGGCCACCGTACACAGGACGAGGAGCAGATAATTCCGGCCCGTTTTGCGGGCGACGGCCTTGAAGAGGGGCGCCAGCAGGTACATGACTGTGTCGAGCATCACCGGGATGCAGAGCACAAAGGCGGCAACGAAGAACGCCCAGTGGGCACGCGCGGCGCCAAACCAACCGAGCATCCGGGTGGCAATGACCTCCGCCGCCCCGGAAAGCAGCATGGCCTCCCCGATAATGGTGGCAAGGGCGATCAGGATTCCCAGAGTGGCGCAGGTCCGGCCGAACTCATCGGCCACCCGGGCGCCGGCCGATTTATTGACAAATTTTGCCGCCGCCGCAGGGGTCCATTCGCCGTGCGATACCCGTTGCCGCGCATGGTCCTGCAGGGCTGCGGCCGGGGTCAGCAAGGCCACGGAAAGTGCGCCCAGCACCAGCGCCAGAAAGGGATGCCAACGCAGCCACAGGATTCCGCCGACGACCATCAGCAGGCCGCAGCCGAGCGTGGCGAAGGCGTTCATCCCGGAAATGCCGGCGCGGTGAGCCGGCGCCCGGGCTGGACGGAGCCACCCCGCGCGACCGCCTGGAACAGGAAGTCGTCCATCGATTGGGCGGTGCCGGAGGCCCGCGCCAAAGAATCAGGATCAGGGACAAGGGCGATGGGGCCGAGCATGATGGCGGATTCGGCGATTAAAGCAGAGCGGAGGATGGGTGGCAAAATCGTGTGGCCCAGACGCTCCCGCTTTTCTCCTGCCGCCTTCCCTCCGCGCTCCTTGGATCCCGGTGACAGTCGGATGCTTCTTGGCACAGGTTAAAACTTTACTGGCGGTTAGAGATTCTTAAAAGCAATTTTAGTGCCATTCATTTGGATTTGTGGCGATGTGTGCTACACTGCGGTCTCTCTCTAATGTCTCAGGGTATTCAACTCAGCCAGCGGCTGTCGCAACAGATGATTCTGTCGCCGCAGTTGCAGCAGTCGCTTGCCTTGCTTCAGGCGCCGGCGTTGGAGTTGCAGGCCCTGGTGCAACAGGAACTCGCGCAGAATCCGTTGCTGGAAGAGACGCCGGAGGCCGAGTTGCCACGCGATGAGGGGGACGCGGTGGGCGAATCGTACGCGGAAACCGCAGCCGCCCAGGCCGATCCGACGGAACCACCGCCCGAACTGCGGTTTGATCCCGCCACGGAGCGGGCCACGACGGAACCGGTGGATAAATTTGATGCCGAGCTGCAGCGCTTGTTGGAGATTGATCAGGATTGGCGCGATCATTTTTCGGCGGCCGGTCCGGCGACCCGGGCTTCGGACGACGAACAGGAGCGTCGGGATTTCCTCCTGAATTCCGCCACGACCACCACGTCGCTACAGGAGCATCTGCTCGAACAGGTGCGGCAGGCGGAACTGGAGCCCGTAGATCAGCCCGTGGCGGAAATGTTGGTGGGCAACATTGATGAACGCGGTTTTCTGCAAAGTGGTCTCGCGGAGCTCTCCTTCGCCACCGGCGTGCCGATGGAGCAGTTGGAACGGGTGTTGGCCCAGATCCATACCTTCACCCCGGTGGGTGTGGGGGCGCGGGATTTGCGGGAATGCCTGATGCTGCAATTGGAGCGGGGTCTCCG
>JAYTHD010000240.1:0-11097 GCA_043732975.1 Verrucomicrobiota bacterium | reverse complement strand
CGTCCCTCGTCCCTCGTCCCTCGTCCCTTGATCGGCTGCGAATTACTTCGCGCCCTCTTCCTCGTCACGCAGGCGAACGGCCATCAGCTCAAACAAATCTGCCAGGCCACGCCGGTCCGTGCCCCGATCCCGCTGATCGGCCGATTCCCGGGCGAGGCGGCCGGAGATTTCCTTGTGCTTCTCCTCCATCTCGTCGGTCAGGCGTTTGGCTTCCTCCAGAAGTTGCTGCCGCAGGTCCCGAAAGGACTTGGTCGTGGACTCCTCCAACTGGGTCGCGCGCTTCTCCGCCGACTTGTTGACCTCCTTCTGTTCGCGCACGATTTCGCGATCCGCCTCCACCCGCTCCGTCCGGGCGCTCTTCAGTTCGTCATGGAGCGAATTGACCTCGCCCTTCACATAGTTTTCCAAGGCGGCAAACCGGCGCTTGATCTCCTCACGGAGTTCGGCGGCCTCCTGGAGCAAGCGCTCTTCCAGCCGGGAAAACCGCTGATCGTAGTCCCGCATGTTGCTGCCAAAGAGGATGTCGCGGATCTTGTCCACGTTCCCCACGCCACCCGCAGCCATCGCCGCAGCCTCGGCATCTCCGGGTTTCACCTTGGGATTGTTGGGATTGTTTTGATTGCTCATAGGATTGGAAAGAGTCGGACGCGAAGCCGAGGGAACCACCGGTCGGCGCTGCCTGGTGTTCCTTTTCAATTTCGATTTTGACGACCTGTGCTTGATGCCCGTGCTCATCGCCGAAAGACAGCCAATGGTCAATTACTCTACGGGCGGTGGATCCATCAGCAATTCCAGATAGGCCACGTCCAGCCAGCGGTTAAATTTGTAGCCCACCCGCCGAAAAAGCCCCACCCGCTCGAATCCGAACCGCTGATGCAGCCGGATGCTCGCCTCATTCTGGGCGTCAATGCAGGCAATGATCGCATGAAACTGACGGACCCGTGCCGCTTCAACCAGGGGTGCCAGAAGCCGGCTCCCGACCCGCCGACCCCGCCAACGGGATCCCACATAGATCGAGTTCTCGCCGGTGAACCGATAGCCCATCCGATCATGAAACTTGTTCAAGGCGCTCCAGCCAACGATTTCGCCCGCCGGGGACTCCGCCACAAACATCGCCAGGCCATCCCGCTGATGGGCGGCAAACCACTCCTCCCGGTGCGCCAGCGGCCGCGGTTCGTAGTCGTAGGTCGCCGTGGTGGTCAGCACCGCCTCGTTATAAATCGCCAGAATTCCGGGACAATCCGCCGCGACGGCGCGACGGACTTGAAGGGGCAGCTCGCTGTCCGCAGTCATATCCATGATCTCAGATCTCCAGTCGGCGCGGCGTCCGGTTGGAAGTGCCTTGAATTCCCCGCCGGTCCGCCGCCTTCACCGGGGCGTCGGTTTCAGGTACTTGGCAAAAAACTCCAACATCGCAGCGTCGGCTTTCTCGGCGTCCGCGCCTTTGAAACCGTGACCGGCACCGGACAGGGTCAGCAATGGCGCATCCACGGACGATGCCTTCAAACGATCCACCAGCCAACCCGCCTGTTCGTAGGCCACGTATTTGTCCTCCGTACCGTGAATCGTCAGGGTGGGCGCCGCCTTCGGGGTCACCCAGTTCAACGGACTGCCGACCACATGCTCGCGCCGTTTTTGCTCCAGGTTGCCACCAAAAAAGAGCGGCAACACCTCGTGGGCGTCCACGCTCTTGCCGTAGGATTGCGTAAAATCCGTGGGGCCGTAAAAATTGACCACCGCCGTCACCTGACTGGACTGGTCCAGGTTCCCTTCGCCTTCAAACTCCTTCACTCCGGCGGTCACCCCCAAAAACAGCGCCAGATGTCCGCCGGCGGAACCCCCGGTTGCCCCGATCCGCTCCGGGTCCACCTGATACTGCGCAGCATGGGCGCGGAGCCAGCGCACCGCCGCCTTGCAATCCTGCACCGCCGCCGGAAACCGATACGCGGGTGACAATCGATAGGTGATGGTCACGGCCACATATCCCTGCTGGGCCAGCTTGATGCAAAGCGAGTCGTAGCCCTCGCGGGTGCCGGCGCGAAACCCGCCGCCGTGAATGCAAACCACCGCGGGAAACGGTCCGGAGCCGGACTGCGGCCGGGCCAGGTTCAGTTGCAGATGCTGGTTGTCGGGGTTGGCGAACTCCAGTCCGCGTTCGAAAACGACGTCCTTGGGAACGACCAGTTCCGCGCCGATGGCCGCCCAACCGAACGACACGAAGACCACCGCGGAAATCCAGCGGTGAAAACTGCGAATGCGATTCTTCATTTTTGGGGAGATGGTTGGTCAGGTATTACCCGCTGACCGGCGGCGCGGCAAATGTCGTTCGACCGACGGCCGTGGGATCCCACCACCGCCACAACCGGGGCCGGACCCCAAATGTGACTTGCGTGGACTCCCAAGTCTTGGTAGCCAATAACCGTGAACATGGCATCTTTTTCGAAGCCCGTCCGACTCGTTGCCCTGGGCCTGACCGGCGTCGTGCTCGGCCTTTTTGCCGGCTGTATTTCGTATAAGAGCACCGGCTCCAACGCCGCACCGGCCGGTACACGCCATCAGGACCTCACGGGATCGCATATTCCGGCGGCAGGTGCGACGGCGAAGGCCGCCGCCCAACACAGCGGCTCGGCGGTGGTCGTGTACGACCGGTCGGACTTGGAACGAAGTGGCGCCATCGACGTCGCCGGGTTCCTGCAGCACGTGCCTGCCGCCCGGGTCCGCAACTGACCGAACCGCCACCGATCAAACTTTCAGGAGAGCCGTTGCACGATATCGCTCAGGCGCACCGTGCGACCGCGGGCTTCCGCCGGGGCAATCATCGCCTCCATTTCCACCCGGGCCGCTTGGGCCAATGAATCATCCAAGGCGGGCAGGTTGCCACCCGACTGTCCGCGGACGGCCTGCCACACCTCCGCCAGACTGATATTCGCCAGGGCTTGGGCCGGCGCATATTGGGTATCCCCGGCGCCCGAGCGCCACTGCCCCGCTTTCGAACGCGGAGGCGGGACCACTTCGCAAACCAGTCCCTGGAGCTGAAGTAACCGGATCAATCGCTGCGCCAGTCGTAACGAGATTCCCACACTGACGGCCACCTGATCGAGCGTCGGTCCACCCAATCCGTTCACAAATCGCCGGCCGATTTCCAGCATGATTCGGATCGCGGCCAACTCGCGGGCGGTCTGATCCACCTGATCGGCCTTGCAGTCTTCCAGATAACCCTGGCGATGTTGAAAGACATAAGCCGTCTGGGCTCCCAGCAGGAGGATGAGCCATGAGAGATAGAGCCCCGCGAGGAACAACGGAAGAATTCCCAGGGATCCATAGATCTTGGAGTTGGCGACCACATTGGAATTGTAGAGCGTGGCCCCCTGGTTATTCAGCCACCAGAGCCCGGCCGCCACCGCGCCACCGCCCCAGGCCGCCGACCAGTGCACCCGTGTATTCGGCACCAGGCGATACAGACTGGCGAACATGATCGTCAGCAAAATCAGCGGTATGAAACTGGACAACAGCAGGAGCCAGTGGCCCAGACCGCGTTGAAACCATTCCGACGCCGATCCCAATACCTGCACGTAGCCCAGGGACTTGACGATGATGAACAGGATCGGACCCAGGGAGATGGCGGCCCAATAGAGAACCACACTCTGAAACCAGCCCCGGCCTTCCGAGACACCCCAGATGTCATTGAACGCGGACTCAATGGAGCGCAGCAGCGAAATCGCAACAAAAATCAACCCCGCGGCCGCGGTGACTCCAATGGCGCCGAAATCGATGTTGCCGACAAACGTCAGGATGTCGCCCGCCACCTTGACCCGTTGCGCCTTTCCGTCGGAGTCTTCCAATCCCAGGGCTGGCGCGACATAGTTCACCATATCCTCCAGGCCTTTGCTCAGCTTGGCGTGATTCTCGGGCTTCTTGACGTCAAAAATCAATGAGGCCACCGCGAGGGAGACGGCCAGCAGGGGAATCAGCGCGAGCAGTGTCGTGTAAGCCAGACCCGCGGCGCGAACCTGGCACCGATTCCGCACAAATTCGCGCAGGACATGGATCCAGAACGAGATCCAGCGGGGCACGTCGACCGACACACCCTCGCCCGACCACTCCGATTTCAATCCGGAAAAGCACCGCAGCCATCGCGCCCACCAAGCCCCGATCATGGGGGACGCTAAAGGGATTCGCCGCGACTGAACAGGACAACAACGTCGCCCCGGACCGGCCGCTGCGTACCGCCGTCTAGGCGGAATTGCCAATCAACGCGGGGCCCAACTCTCGCGCCAGTCGGATGAAAGTCTCTTCTGGCAATGATCGACGACGGGAACGCCAGGTCAGCACGCCCCAGTTCCGTCGCAGCTTGCGTCGTCCCAACGGCACGGTGACAATCGTGCCTCGTTGAATCTCCTCGGCCGCGACCCAAGGGGCAACGATTGCCACCCCGAGGTTGAGCTTCACCATTTCGCGGATGCCCTCCATGCTGCCGATCTGAATCGGGGTGTTCAACACGATATCCTCCTCGTGGAAGTAAGCTTCGATTAGCCGGTTGGTCTGACTGCCTGGCGTGTAATGGATGATCGACTCCCGGGGAAGATCGGTGCGGTTGGCCGTGCCGGATTTTGCCCAGGGGTGTTTGGGCGAAACGATGAACGCCAGTTCGTCTGTAAACAGCGGTAGGAAGTCGAATCGCTCATCCGGCTTCGATTCCAACGCCAGCGCCAAATCCACTCGTCCCAACTCGAGCAGTTCCGGAACATCGGCGGCATCGCCGGGCTCGATGACGACCAGGCTTTGCGGAAAACTAAGCTTGAAGGCATTCAGAACCGGCGGCAGCAGGCGCACACAAAGGGTTGCCGGAGCCGCGAGCCGCAATCGCCCCCTTCCCCAGCGGGCCAGATGCTCCAAACCGGCCCGGGCCGAGTCCATTTCCTTCAAAACCCGCGAGGCATGATGCAACAGGTGCTCGCCCGCCTGGGTCAGGATCACCTTTTTACCCACCCTGTCCAAAAGACGACATCCAACGTCATTTTCCAGGGTGCGCATGGAATGGCTGACCGCGCTTTGCGTTAGGAACATTTCCCTGGCGGTGAGGGTAAAACTGCCCGTTCGCGCCAATATCAGGAACGCTTGCAGTTGCCGGCTATCGAGTGGACCTTTCATGTATTAATCGGGCTCACCGAGAACCCAAATCAATTCATAAGCATTCGGGATGCCGAACGTCCGGCTCGGCACAACATTAGCTGACCACCCTCCCGAATGGATGTGCGGTCACCCGAATTGCACCGCCGCGACACAAAATGACGCGGTGGGTTTTTGACGGGTCGCTTGTCCGCTTTTGCAATTCATGAACGTTTCAAACACACCCAGCCGATCCCGGATCAACACCGGACGCCGCCGTT
The DNA here is from genome assembly GCA_043732975.1 of Verrucomicrobiota bacterium. Taxonomy (GTDB): domain Bacteria; phylum Verrucomicrobiota; class Verrucomicrobiia; order Limisphaerales; family UBA9464; genus CANIZL01. The sequence goes on along the minus strand of JAYTHD010000240.1, from coordinate 5,707 downwards.
TCGTCAAGCAAAGCGTCCTGAGTGCCGTGTTTGCCGGCCTCCCCTCCCGTTGGAGTGGCAGCGTCTTCGCCGACGACTCGCCGGAAGCCCCGGCGGTCAGATTCGGCATCATCGCCCTGACCGACTGTTCACCCATCGTCATCGCCCATGAAAAAGGGCTCTTCAAAAAGCACGGCATCGATTCCAGCATCTCCAAGGAGGCCAGTTGGGCGGTCATTCGCGACAAGCTCCAAACCGGCGGCAACCAGGCCACCCACATGCTCATCGGCATGCCCCTGGCCTCCACCATGGGCCTGCTGGGATCCGCCAAGAAGCCCATGTGCTACCCGTGGATGCTCAATCGCAACGGTCAGGCCATCACTCTCAAGGCGGATTGGATCGGTAAGATCAAGGACGATCCCAAGGCGCTGAAACCCTTTGTGGCGCAGGCAAAGAATCTGGGGGAGCCGTTGTCGTTTGCGATGACGTTTCCTCCCGGCACCCACGCGCTTTGGATGCGCTATTATCTGGCCGCCGGTGGTATTCATCCGGACAAGGACGTCAATCTGATCACCGTTCCCCCGCCGCAGATGGTCGCCAATATGAAGGTGGGCAAGATGGATGGCTTCTGTGTCGGCGAACCCTGGAATGCCCGGTCGGTCGCGGACAAGATCGGCTTCACCAGCATCACCACCCAGCAAATCTGGAAGGATCATCCGGAAAAGGTCTGTGCGTTCCTGACCGAATTCGCGGACAAGAATCCAAAAACCGTGAAAGCCGTCTGCAAGGCGCTCCACGAAGCTTCCGTCTGGCTCGATGAGCTGGGCAACCGGCCGGAACAATGCGATATCATCAGCCGCCCCAGCTACGTGAATTGTCCCAAGGAAATCATCCTCGGACGACTGCTCGGGGACTATGACCACGGCGACGGCCGCAAGTACAAGGACGACAACTATATGATCTTCAGCAAGCGGAATTGCAATTATCCCCAGCCGAAGTATCTGGCTTGGTGGCTGACTCAGTTCCGTCGCTGGGGAATGGTGAACGGCGCGCCGGACTACGCGGGCATCCCGGCCAAGATCGCCCGTACCGATCTGTATGAAGAAGCGATGAAGGAAATCGGCTATACCCATGGAGGTCGCAACGATAGTCCCGAAACGCTCTTCGATGGATTCACCTTTGATCCCAAGGGAGATCTGGAGGCATACGCCAAGGGCTTCCCGGTCCATGCCTTGAAAGCCTGACCAGGCGCCGCCGCCCACTCACAGCCAAATCCTCCGATTCCATGCTCTTCAAAAAGTTTGCGGACAAGTTCCTGCTCCCCTTCGTCGGCATCGCCATCAGCCTGCTGCTTTGGCAACTCATGGCGGGGCGCACGGCGAGCCGGATACAGGCCGATGGCACCCCCGAGGAATACAAGGTCGGCCTCATCAAGGATCTGCCGGGCCCGATCACGACCTGGGAGAAGACCAAGAAATATATATTGGAACCCTTCGCCAAGCGGGAGGAATTGGATCAGGGCATCCTGCGCTTCACCTGGTATTCGCTCCTCATCGTGGCCAAGGGCTACTTCATCGCGATCGCCATCGGCACCCCCATCGGGTTTCTACTCGGCCTTTCCCGGACATTCACCCGCCTGTTTGACCCCATCATCCAGATCCTCCGACCCGTCTCACCCCTCGCCTGGATGCCGTTGGGCGTGGTCTTGTTCACCGGCACCGGCAAGGCCGCGAATGAACTGGGGGCCCTCTTCACCATCGCCATCTGTGCCATGTGGCCCACCGTGCTCAATACGGCCGTCGGCGTCCGCGCCATTCCCCAGGATTACCTCAATGTCGCCCGCGTCCTGAAGCTGTCGCGATGGCAGACGCTCACGAAGATCCTCGTCCCCGCCGCATTGCCCTATATGTTTACCGGCTATCGACTGAGCCTCGGGATCGCCTGGCTGGTCATCGTGGCGGTCGAGATGCTGACCGGCCGCATCGGCATCGGCAACTTCCTCTGGAACGAATATAATAACGGACTCTATACGAGCATCATTCTCAGTATCCTGACCATCGGAGTGGTGGGCTATATGCTTGATCGGGGAATGAGCCTCCTGGAGAAGCGATTCAAAACCGTCTGATCCGGCGGACATCCCAATCCTCTTCATTCCATGTCACTTATCGAATTGACCGGGGTCGTCAAACGTTTTGGTGCCACCGAGGTGCTGCGCGACGTGAATCTCTCCGTCCAACGCGGTGAGATTACCGCCATCATTGGCTATTCCGGATCCGGCAAGAGCACTTTGATCAACCTGATCGCCGGACTCATCCGGCCGGACACCGGCAATGTGCGCATGAATGGATCCGAGATCACGTCTCCGGGACGAGACCGCGGCCTCGTATTCCAGAACTATAGCCTTCTTCCCTGGCTGACGGTGCAGGAAAACGTCGCCCTGGCCGTGCATGCTGTCTTTCCCGAATGGTCCTCCAGCGAGCAATCGGTGTGGGTGGATCGTCACATAAAAATGGTGAGCCTGACTCACGCCGTCCACCGCCGGCCAAGCGAATTGTCCGGCGGGATGCGGCAGCGGGTGAGTCTTGCCCGTACACTCTCGATGGATCCGGAAGTCCTCCTGCTGGACGAGCCGCTCGGCGCTCTGGATGCGCTGACGCGCGCCACCTTGCAAGATGAGATCGCTCGCATTACCCAGGAGTCCCAAAAGACGGTGATTCTGATCACCAACGATCCGGACGAGGCGATTTATCTCGCCGACCGTATCATTCCACTCAGCGCCGGGCCCGGGGCCACCCTCGGACCGGCCATCCCCGTCACCCTCCCCCGCCCCCGCGATCGGCGGGCCATGAATCACGATCCGGAATTCAAGCGCATCCGGAATCAGGTGGTCGCCTGGCTCCTCGGACCCGGTGCCCGGCCCGTTCAATCCATTACCAAGCGCCTCATTCTGCCCGATCTCCTGCCGGAGGATCTGGACATCCCGCGGACTTTGTTTGGAACCCGGCGCCAACCCCGTCGGCGCTCCGAGATCAAGCTCGAAACCGTGGAGATTCGCTGAAATCCAATCCTTCCATCCGTCATGACCAACATTCTCGAGCTTTCCAAAGTCACCAAGACCTATCCCTCCGCCAAGGGGCCGGTGGTCATCATCAAGGATTTTAACCTGCGCATCGCCGACGGTGAATTCGTTACTCTCATCGGTCATTCCGGCTGCGGTAAATCCACGGTACTTTCCCTCCTGGCCGGATTGAGTCCCCTGACAGAGGGCGGCATTGTCCTCGCGGGCCGCGAACTTACCGGACCCGGTCCCGACCGGGGGGTTGTCTTTCAGTCTCCAAATCTCCTGCCGTGGTTCACCGCACTGGAGAATGTCCAATTGGGCGTCGACCAGGTCTTTTTCACCGCCCGGCGCGAGGAGCGGCGGCAGATTGCCGAATATTACCTGACCGTCGTGGGCCTCGGTGATAGCCTGCACAAGCGCCCGGCGGACCTAAGCCAGGGCATGCGTCAGCGCGTCGGCATCGCCCGGGCGTTCGCCCTCTCCCCACGAATGCTCCTGCTGGATGAGCCGTTCGGCATGCTGGATTCCCTGACGCGCTATGAATTGCAGGGGGTCTTGATGGAACTCTGGACGCGCAATCACATCACTGCGTTGATGGTGACCCACGATGTCGACGAGGCGCTCTACCTCTCGGATCGAATCGTCATGATGACCAACGGACCCGAGGCGTTCGTGGGCGACATCCTCGAGATTCCCTGGAGTCGTCCGCGGGATCGCAAGGCCATCATGGAACACCCGGACTACTATCGGTTGCGGGATATCCTGATCGAATTCCTCAACGTCCGCGCGTACACCCTCAAGGGGCAGACACCTCATTCGGGTCACGCGCCCGCGAATCCCCCAAACGGGGCGCCTTCCCTCGCGGACACAGGAGCCCGGACCGCCAGTTCTCCCACCCCCTTACCCCATTCGGATGCCCCACATTCAGCAACCGTGAAAACCCGATTTGAAATCCTGACACCAATCAAATGAGAGATTCCATAACCTGCACCTCCCTCCTCCTGGCGTCTGCGCTCGTCCCCATGGCCTGGGCACAGTATACGCCCCCCCCGCCACTGGGCCCCTTTCCTGGCTACCTCAATCAGTATCTCCGGAACCAGGATCCGTATCTCGCGAATTGGGACCTGGGTGCTTATTTGCGGTTGCGTTATGAGGTGCGCGAGAATGCCCTCGGTGCACCCCCGGCGAATGACTTCAAAGCCGGCGTGGCCAACGACAATAGCTACTTTTCCACCCGCCTGAATCTGCGGGTGGCTTATACCGATAAATGGTGGGGTGCCCTCGTCGAAGGACGCAACAGCTCCGCCACCGGGGATTCCCGCGGGTCCGCGCCGAATATTCCCACCGGATCGAGTCCCGATTCCGACGGCCCCTTGGATCTGCATCAAGCCTACGTGACCCTGGGCAATCACAAGGAGTTCCCGGTGTCTATGAAGGTTGGCCGCCAGGAACTCTCCTATGGTGACGAGCGGGTGATCGGGGCCTTCGGCTGGAACCAGATTGGTCGCGTATTCGACATGGCCAAGGTGCGTTGGCAAAATTCCTGGTTCGGATCCGATTTCTTCATCGGCCGGCTCGTTGTGCCGGACGACAACAACTTCAACATGTCGGATGAATACGAGCAGTTCTCCGGCATGTATTTGAACACCAAGAAAATTCCCAAGAACTGGACGGAATTCTATATTCTGGCGCGGAATGTGAGCCCCAAGGCGGCGGCACTCTTCGCACCCGCCATCACGCCCGTTCCCTACAATGCCTCGGTCAGGGATATTTACACCATTGGCGCACGGTTTCGTTCGGCCACCAACGAATGGGGAAATTTTGACTACACCGTGGAGACCATGGGTCAGTTCGGCAATTGGAAGCGGCCCGCCGCCGGGATACGGCCCAATGAGCGCGACGAACATCTCGCCTACGCCTTCGTCGCCAACGCGGGTTTTACCTTCGCCGAAACCGCCGGGAAACCGCGGGTGGCGATCGAATTCGATTATGGTAGTGGCGACAGCGATCCGAATGACAATCAACACAACACCTTCGACAACCTCTATCCCACCAACCACAAGTTCTATGGTTATCAGGATCTCGCCTCCCTCCAGAACCTGAGCGATCTGGAGCTGATCTTCACCATCAAGCCGCATCCACGGCTCAGCCTCGCCCTGGAGGGACACGCCTTCTGGCTGGCCGACACCCATGATCGTTTTTATAACGTGGGTGGTGTCGCCCGGGCCGGAGCGGGGGCCACCGGTAATCCCGGTTCAGGCACTGGCTATGGCATCAATCCCTCCTATGGCTCCTTTGTGGGCAACGAAGTGGATCTCGTCGCCGGCTTCGCCCTCAGCAAGGCGGCCGTGCTCGAGGCAGGCTATAGTCACTTCTTCCGTGGGGACTATATCTCCGATACCTTTAGCCTTTCCGGCTCCAGCGACGCGGATTGGATCTACCTGCAATTGACCAGCCGCTTCTGAACGCCGGCCGCCTCACGGATTCATTCATGATCAACCCACCGATCCAGCCACCGGCCGAGGGGGAGTTCACTCCGGCCCAGCGCCAGTATATCGACGGCCTCATGGCCGGAGTGGCGCAGCGGCAGCTTTATCCCTTTGTCGGTTTGGTGGCGGGACAGTTCACGGCGGAACCCAGTCCCGAGTCGGCCAATCTGGCCGAGGA
>JAYTHD010000239.1:0-9116 GCA_043732975.1 Verrucomicrobiota bacterium | reverse complement strand
AGATGAAATTGCGCCTGGAGGGTATAGGAACGGGCGAGCCATTCGGTGGCCGTGCTGGGCGGCTGAGGGGGCACGACCACAGCTTCACCTCCGACGACGGCGATGAGCTCCTGCAACGCTCCCGTCACCGGATGCGAAGTGCCACGCTGCGCAAGTCGGGCCACCGCGGCCTCCACTCCGCCCACGGCCAGATCCAGAGCGGCTCGAAACAATTCCCGGGCCTCATCTCCGGAGGCTCCTGGTGCCCAGACCGAATTTGCCGCCAATAAGTCGCCGGCGTTGTAAGCTTCCAGCGCCGCAGCCAGCGCGGGAGCGCCATCCGGCACCAGGTTCAAGTCGCCGGGAAAAACCACCGCCGGATAATAGAGCGCCCATTGTATCCGCCGGTCGGCTTCCAAGAGTGCCGTTTTGCGCGGCGCCTTTCCCCGTTCCAACTCCGCCTGCTCACCGCCCTGCAGCGACATCACCCCTCCGTCAGCGGTCAATTCCACCCGTCCATCGAGGAGCGTGAGGCGGCTGGTTCCATTCGCCTCGTCAGCCGCCAGCACGAATTCCGTTCCCCGAATCGCCCCGCTGACCACGGGCGTTTCAAATTCGATCTCGGCCGGCTTCTCGCGGTTGAAGAAATACAGCAGGCCGTCCCACAGGCGGAATCGTTTCTTCTCGACGCGCTGCGGGGGCTGAATCTCCAGCGTGGTGCGTCCACCGAGGCGCAGAATGCTGCGATCCGAGAACTGAACCGCCGCCCGACTCAGCTCGTGCGTGCGCAAGCGATCCCCGGGCTGCAAGGACAACGCAACCGTCGCCGCCCGCCAGTTGGTGCGCCCAACGGTCAGATATTCCACGGACCCGGCTACTTCGATGACGTGCGTGTCGCCGCCCGCCGAGGCCATGTCCGCCGCCGGCCCGGCCAGCGGCAGCGCCAGTAGCCACCACCCTGCGAAGCACCACGGCATCGTGAATTTTCTGTTTACCTTCAATCAATTCCTTCCACCACGCCGCGGCGTCGCCGGGATCCCGGCTTTCGAACGCGGTAGTTATGGCACGGAGAACCGTCGCTCCAAGGCACTCCGGGAATTCCGTTTCCGGCACCAATCACATGAAAGCATCCGGTGTGCCACGACGGAGCGCTTCGCCGAATCGTCGCGATGGAATACCATGAACCGCGATGCGTGTCCGCTTTCGGCTCGGACGTTCAATCGGGTCGTGCGTCCGCCGGTGAAAGCGGCAGAGGACTTCCGCAGTCCAAAACCTCGCAGAATTCACAAGGCGCTTGAGAAGTCGCGGCAGCGTCGTGGAGTGCGGGAGTCCTCTACCGCTTTGCCACGGCGGGTATCCAGGAATGTGACCCTACTGTTGTCTGGCAACTTTCGCCCCGGAGCCCAGCACCCGATCGCGATGAATCGGAGAAGCGCCACCTGTTCCGGGCGCGGAACAAATCCGGACCAAGCGCCCGACCGGCATTGTGGCAGTGCCTTCCCCAACAATCTCCATGACCGGCCGGGTTCCTCCGCCTACCGTTTCGGGATCATGCACGATGCCTTCCCGGCTTCGATTCCGTTGTTGAGTCTGAGTCTGCCTGGTCTGCCGCCGCCGCGGTCGGGCAAGGTTCGCGAGGTCTTTGATCTGGGCGACGCGCTGCTGTTCGTCGCCACGGATCGCATTTCCGCCTTTGACTGCGTCATGCCCAACGGCATTCCGCGCAAGGGCGAGGTGCTCACCCAGTTGTCGCACTTCTGGTTCGACCTCACCGAGGCCTGGCTGCCGAATCACCGACTCTCCCGCGCCGACGATCCCCTGCCGCCGCGCCTGGCACCCTTCGCGGCGCAACTCGCGCGCCGCAGCATGATCGTCAAAAAGGCCCAGCCGCTCGCGATTGAATGCGTGGTGCGCGGTTATCTGGCCGGATCGGGTTGGAAGGAGTATCGCCGTCAAAGGACCGTCTGCGGCATCCACCTTCCCGCCGGCCTGACCGAATGCGCGGCATTGCCGGAGCCGATTTTTACCCCCGCCACCAAGGCCGAAACCGGACACGACGAAAACATTTCCTTTGCGACTGCCGAACAGATCGTGGGCGCGGACATCGCCGCCGAAGCGCGCCGGCTGAGTCTGCGCCTGTACGCCACGGCTCGCGACTACGCCCGGCAACGCGGCATCCTCATTGCGGACACCAAGTTCGAGTTTGGAATTTTTAACGGCCAGTTGATTCTCATCGACGAAGTGTTGACGCCGGATTCCTCACGCTTCTGGCCGGCGGACCAATACGCCCCGGGCCGCGGGCAGCCGAGTTACGACAAACAGTTCGTGCGGGATTATCTCGAAACACTCGCCTGGGACAAAACGCCGCCCGCGCCGGCATTGCCGCCCGAAGTCGTGGCCCGGACGCAAGCCAAGTATCTCGAGGCCTACGAGCGTCTCACCGGCCATCCGCTCTAGGACCGCGACCGCACATGCTGACCACCCTCTTCCGGTCCGTCTGGCGGTGTGACGCCTCAGCCAAGTTCAGCCACACGCTTTTTGTCTTCCCTTTCGCACTCGCTGCGACCGCTCTGGCGGCACGCGGTACCTCCGGCTGGCCGGGCTGGCGAACCTTTTCCTGGATCCTGGTGGCGATTGTCGCTGGCCGGACCGCCGCCCTCGCCCTGAACCGGATCGTCGACCGACACCAGGATGCGTCGAATCCAAGTTTCCAAGACCCACCGCTGTCGGCCGGCGCGATCCCCCTGATGGGTGCCTGGACCCTTTGCGTGGCGGGTGCCGCTTTGCTGGTGGTCGCCGCCGGACAGCTGAATCCACTCTGCCTCTGGCTTTCGCCCGTGGCGCTGGCCCTGATCTGGTTTTACTCGCACGCCAAGCGGTACACCGATTTCACCCATGTCTGGCTGGGTCTCGCGTGCGCCCTCGCTCCCCTAGGCGCTTGGATGGCGGTGATGGGAACAATGGCATTCTGGCCCGACCTCAAGTTGTCGGAGCCCGATCCGGTATCCGGCCGCGTGCCGCTATCCGCCAGTGCCTATGTTCCCCTCGCGCTGGCGACGGCGGCGGTGATGTGGTTCGGCGGGTTTGATCTCATCCGTTCGGCGCGTGAGTACGAATTTGACCGACACCATGGATTCCGCTCCCTGGCGACGCGCTGGGGTCCGGAAAACGCCGTGGCGGCGGCGTTCATCGCCCACCTTTTTTCCTGGGGCGCCCTGGTGGCCGTCGGTTTGTTGAGTCGTTTTCGTCTCGCCTACTGGATTGGCCTGGTGGTGATCCTGGCCGTCGTCCTGATGGAGCACATCCTCGCCCGTCGCCAAAAGGCCCGCGCGGTCCAGGAAGCGTTCTTCAATCTTAACGCGACGGTAAGCATCGCATTCCTCATCGTGGTGATGTGTGAAATCCTTTTCCCGTGGTTCCGATTGCGGGTTTATTTGTGAGCGGCCGGTGCGGAACTGCCGGCGCCGCACAGATCCCGCAGGGCTTCGGGCAAACGGGGATAACGAAATTCAAATCCCTCCGCCTCCAACCGGCGCGAACGGACGTAGCGGCCGTAGAGGCCCAGTTCGGGATCGGTGCGCAAAATAAAATGAGCACCAAGCCGCACCCAGATTTCCGTGGCCGGTAAGGCAATCCCTAAAGCGCCCAAGCCGCCAGCTACAGGTCGCAGGGTCCGCATGAACTCCCATTGCGGGACCGGATGAGGCGCGGACGCCACGTAGATCCCGTCCATCGTGGGCTCCCGGAGTCCGCGTTCGAACAGTCGATTCAGGTCGAGTTCATGGATCCAACTCATTCCCTGAAGTCCATTGCCAACACGTCCACCCAGTCCCATGCGGGCCAGCCAGCCCAGTCTGCCCAACGCCCCGTTTCCAACACCCCGATCCCGACCGACCACAAAGCTGGTCCGCAGGACCACGCCCCGCTGCCCGGGCAAACGGGCGCTGGCAAACGCCGCCTCCCAAGCCCGGCCGACATCCGGCGCCAGTCCATGGCCCAGCGTCGCATCTTCGTCGCAGACCACTTCCGGCGGATCCCCGTAAATATGGGCCGTGGCCATCTGGACCCACACCGGAGGAGGAACGGTCAATTGGCGGAGCGCCCGTCCGAGCACCTGGGTGGCGTCGACTCGTGATCGCAGAATTTCATCACGATGATCCGGCGTCTTGAGGCAATCCACGGTGCGACCCACGAGATTGACCATCCCCGCCGCCCCTTCCAGATGGGACACCCAGGGCCCAAGCCTCCGGGCATCCCAAGCCACGTGCCGCCACGGTCCGCTCACCCGGGGCGGAAATCGGGAAAGCACGACGACCTCCATTCCGAGCGCGGCCAGATGATGGGCCAACGAGACTCCCAGAAAACCGCTCCCACCCGCCACGATGACCCGCGGCCGCAATTCGGATTCCATGCCTCAACGCTAGCACTCCAGCGACACTTCCAGAAGATGAACCGCGGATGGCGCGGATAACGTGGATACGGAAGGCCACTTTTCATGTCGATCCGCGTCATCCCCGTCATCCGCGGTCAGAATTCTTTGGAAGTATCTCTGGAGTGCTGGCGCCATCACTGGCCGAAGCTAATACAGAGCGAACCCCGCACCATTTCTGGCGCGGGGTTCGGGATTCAACGGGTCACACTCCGTCTACTGCCGTCTCCTTACTCACTCACCGAGATTTGTTTCGGCTTGGCGGCGTCCGTCTTGGGCAAGGTCACCGTCAGCACGCCGTCACGATAGGAAGCCTTGATGCCGTCCCCATTCACCGGGGTGCGTACGGTGAGTCGACGTTCGAAGCCGCCGAAATAGCGCTCGCGGCGCAGGTAGGACTCAGCCTTGACGTCCGCCTCTGCATTTCGCTGGGCAGTCAGGGTCAATTCACCCTCGTTGAAGGCAATCTGGATATCCTCCCGGCGCAGGCCGGGGAGATCCACGCTGACGACGAAGCGATCCGCCTCTTCCCGGACATCGAGAGGAGCCGGAACCGTCGACTTCGCCTGGCCGGAAAGGGCGCCGCCGAAGACGCGATCAATTTCCCGCTCAAACTCCGCAAACGGATTGAACGGAGCCACCGAATAGGTGGCATTTCGGGAACCGCAGTTGGTGGTATTCATATTGTGTCGTTCTGTTTATTTATTTGTAAAAATGGACGCATTCGCGTCGTTCGATGCCCAATAAGCGAATTTCATGCCACGGATTCAGGGGGCACGAATAGATACTAATACATTTGTTACCAATATGTTATATCAACAACAATGCTCTCCATGGTGAACCAAATGCGCCAAGCTGTCTCACTAGTTGAGCCAGAGTGTCTCATGAGCCATTGTGTCTCCTATCAAAACTCTCATTTGAACCGGCTTTCTCCCTCCTTCCCTTGGGTTCCGGGTCATCGGGCGTCCGTCCGTTTGGATTCATTTCTTTCATGCGTCGTTAAATGAGACATGTTGGTCGGGTGAATGTTTCGCGGACGGCATTTGGCACCTGGAACGGCGGCCGATTTATGCATTTCGGTCAGCCCTTGGACGACCACCGGTGGATCGAAACCGCTCGTCACGCCTACCAACAGGGGATCCGCACTTTCCTCACGGCGGACGTCTACGGAGCCGGGGAGGCAGATTCCCTGCTCGGCCGTGCCTTGAAGGATTTCCCACGGGACTCCTACTGCCTGGTCGGGGCTGTGGGCCACGATTTCTACCGCGGCAAGCGCGACGGCTCCAAGGGATTTCCCCGGTTCACCAACGGGAGCCTCCGTCGCCCGACGGATTACGCGGATTACCTGAGGATGGCGACGGAGAAATCGCTGGAGCGCTGCGGGGTGGGACGATTCGATCTCCTCCTGCTCCATAATCCGGATTCCATTGGCTATTCCAGCGACGCCGTCTGGACCGGCATGCAGCGGTTGGTGGATTGTGGTTTGACGGACCGCATCGGTGTGGCACCCGGGCCGGCCAACGGTTTCACGCTCGACATCCTCCTGTGTTTTGAGCGTTTCGGGTCGTTGCTCGAATGGGCGATGATCATTCTCAATCCGCTGGAGCCCTGGCCCGGGAATCTGGTCTTGCGGGCGGCGGACACCCACGATGTCGACCTCATCACCCGGGTGGTGGACTACGGTGGCTTGTTTCACGACGACGTCCGACCCGGACACCAATTCGGCACCAGCGATCACCGCTCGTTTCGGCCCCCGGGATGGGTGGAGGCCGGCGTGGCCAAGCTCGACGCTTTCCGGGCCATTGCCGAGCGACACGGGCTGACCCTGCTTCAATTCGCCAGCGCCTGGAATCTGCATCAGACCCGGGTGAAATGTGTGGTGCCGACATTGATCCAAGAAACCGGCGAGGACACAAAGCCCATCGAACGAAAGGTCGACGAACTTGCCGCGGTGGCGAGCGTGCAATTCTCCGAGTCCGAACTGCAGGAGATTGCCACGGTGGGCGACAATCGGGGTTGCATGGCCTTGAAGGGAGCACAACCCGGGTTTCTCGGGTATCCCGAGGCGGATCGCTGGGCACTTAACCGCGACTTGGAATCCATCGCCGACCGTTGGGGAATCGATCCCGCGGTCGATCTGATCTGCAAGCACGGTTGATCCGGCCGGTGAAAAAAGGCGCGCTATTGGTGATTCGCGGTGGGGCGATGGGAGATTTCATCGTCACGCTGCCCGTCCTCGCTGCCTTGCGTCGACAGTTTCCCGAGACCCGCGTCGCAGTCGTCGCCGCCTCCGGGCCAGCCAGCCTCGCGGTGGCTGGCGGCCTGGCGGATCAGGCCCGCTCCATCGAGTCGCGCGGACTCGCCGGCTATTTTGCCCGACGCGGCGAGCTCGATCCTGGCTGGGCGGAGTTCTTCGCCGGCTTCAATGTCATTTTCAGCTACCTGTACGATCCCGACGAGTTCTTTCAAAAGAACGTCTGTTCGGTGACCAAAGCCCAATTCATTCAGGGACCGCATCGGCCGGACGAATCCGCCGAAATCCACGTGACGGATCAATTCCTCACGCCGCTGCAACGCTTGGGAATCTTTGATGCCGATCCTCAACCGCGGCTCGCGATGGGTTCCCCGCCGGCGGCGCCGTTCGCGCCGGAGGTTGAACTGGCGCTGCATCCCGGCAGCAGCAGCGAACGTAAGAACTGGCCGGAAACGCGTTGGATTGAGCTCCTCCGTGAATTGGCGGCGACGACGACTTGGCAATTTTTTCTTTTGGGCGGGGAGGTCGAAGGTGAACGCCTCCAGCGATTGGCCGCCCACCTTCCCGAGCACCGGCGGGAAGTGTGGAGCCACCGGCCCCTACCGGAACTCGCCACCCGGATGGCCCGCTCGACCGCCTTTCTCGGACACGACACCGGGCCGGGTCATCTGGCCGCCGCCTTGGGCCTCCCCGGCCTGACCCTGTGGGGTGAAACCAACGCGAAGGTCTGGCGACCCCGCAGTCCGCTTTTCCAAGTGCTCCACGCCGGCGCCAACCTGGCCGATCTGCCGGCAACCTCCGTCAGGGCCAGGCTTCTTCAGCTCCTGACGCGGACACCTTGAGCATGGGCCACCGGAACATTCCCTGGTGGCGTCCGGCATTCTTTGCCGCCTGCGCCGGCGGATTGGGTTGGGGCATCCGTGGACAATATGGGCACGAGACTGGTGCCATGATCGCCGGCCTGTTGGTCGGTCTGGTCCTGACTTTGATTTTTCAGTCTTAACTTCGCCTTCTTCCGCTTCCCCTGGCCCTGGCAACCCTGGACCTATCGGACGCCCAATGCGTTGCTCTTTGCGCTGTGCCTGTTGGGTCTGACAGGGCTCGCCAAACCTGACATTGCGCGATCGCTCGAGGGCTGAGGGCGATTGCTCATCATCACTGGCCTTTGAGCTCGCCTCGCTTGAGAAAAACGGGCGCTCAGGATATCTTCGGATGTGTCCATCGCCCGCTTGCCCAGTCGCCAGACAGCACTCTTGGCCGCGCTCCTGTTGCCGGCTTACGCGCAAATCGTCATTAATGAAATCCACCATTCGCCGGTGCCTCGGCAACAGCGGGGTGAATTCATCGAACTCTTCAATCGCTCCAACACCGCGGTTTCATTGGCGGGCTGGCGATTGTCAGGCGGCGTCGATTTCGCCTTCACCAACGGTCCCTCGCTCCCGGCCGGCGGCTACCTGGTTGTTGCCGAGGATCCGCGGTGGGTCACCCAGCACTGGGGCATCACCAATGTGGTCGGTCCTTGGACGGGATCCTTGAGCAGTGAGTCGGATCGGCTGCATCTTTTCAACGCCGGCAATCAAGAGGTCAATGACGTCAACTATGAGCGCAGCTTCCCCTGGCCCACGGTGGGTGCGGCACCGGAGCAATCGCTGGAGTTGATCCACCCCTCGCTGGACAACACCCAGGGCGGCCATTGGCGTCCGAGCCTGCACGGGCCCACCCCGGGGGCACGCAATTCCGTCTTCGCCACCAACTCACCGCCCGCCGTCCATCAGGTCCAGCACTCACCCGCCATGCCGAAATCCGGAGAACCCGTCACCCTGTCGCTGCAGGCCCTCGATCCGGACGGTGTGGCCTCGGTCGTCCTCGAGTACCAAATCGTGGAACCCGGCGACTTCATCCAACTCAACGATCCCGCTTATGCGCTCAACTGGATCCGCCTGCCCATGTCGAGTACGAATCAGCAAGACTTCCAGATCACCCTTCCCGGTAATTTACAGCGTCATCGACGCCTCATCCGCTACCGCTTCGTCACCACCGATACCCTGGGACTTCCGGTCCACTCTCCCCTGCCGGACGACCCGTGTCCGAACTTCGCGTATTTTGTCTATGACGGCGTTCCGGCTTGGACGGGCGCGGTCCGTCCAGGCCAGCCGGGCGTGGTGGGGCAGCCGTTCACAGTCCCGCGTGATGAAATGAACCGACTGCCCACCTTTCATCTCGTGGCCCGTGAATCGGAGGTTCTTGTGGCCACGGGTTGGGCGCCTGGCAAACCGCTCAACCAATACCGGGGCGACGACTATCTCTGGACCGGTGCCCTGGTCTATGATGGCGAAGTCTATGATCATATTCACTTCCGCATGCGAGGCGGAGTCTGGCGCTATTCGATGGGCAAGAACGCCTGGAAATTTGATTTCAATCGCGGCCACGAACTCCGTATGCGCGACGACTATG
>JAYTHD010000238.1:0-2337 GCA_043732975.1 Verrucomicrobiota bacterium | reverse complement strand
TGGGCGTCCGACGGATGACACCCAATCCGCGGGCGGTCACCATCCAGGCATTGCCTTGGGCGTCGACCACCATCTGCCGGACGTGGTCGTCAGGAAGCCAGCGCGGTCCCTGGCGATAAGCCCAGGCGGTGCCATCGAAGCGGATAGCGCCAATGCGGGTGCCAAACCAGAGCGTGTGTTCGGGCCCCGGAGCGATGCCGGTGAATTCGTTCCAGGGCAGACCATCCTTACCCTCGTAAAAGCGCCAACCATCCCGGGTCTCACAGCCCACGCCTGCCGTACAGGCCAGCCAGAGTTGCCCGGAGCTGTCCCAAGTGACGCCCGTAACTTCGGTCCCGCCCCATTGACGGCCCAGTCGGTCGAAGACGACACGCGGCGCCCAACCTTGAATCGCTTGATAAAAGAGTCCGGCACTCGACGCAATCCAGAGGGTGCCGTCCGCGGTGGCGGCGATCTGATTCACCCGATAGCGACTCGGCCAGCCCAGGGATTTCGCCCGGCCGTCGACCACAAAGAAAGGACCCGCGGTCGTCGCCACCCAGATTTTTTTACCCTGTCGGAGGACCTGGCGCACATCGGACCACGGCAGGGTCAGATGCAGCGGTGAACCCGAATCGTCCGCCAACACAAACTCGCCCAGGGAATCACACTTCAACCCGGCGCTGGCGACCCACTGCGTGCCCTGCAACCCATACCACTGGCCGGCGGCAAAGACGCGGGGCTGGCCGTCCGGCCCCAGTTCCACCAGTTGGGCGGTACCGGTGGGAATCCCGTCCTCCCATCGCTCCGCCACTTCCTGCAAAAACGCTTGCGGCGCCGGCTGAAAATCTGCACCGACTGCGGTAACCGCCACCGTCCAAAGCGCCAGAACCGCGGGCGACGCCAACCGCGACAAAAGCGATCCGAGCCGGATCGATGGTTGTCCGTCACGAGTCCCGGTCCGATGATGGGGTGATTTCATTCCAGATTCACCACCGTGTAGTTACGTTTTCCCTTCCGGAGCAGCAGATGTCGCCCAAAGAGCGCGTCACGGGCAGTCACCCGCTGCGCAATGTCCGTGAGCTTGACGTTGTTCAGGTAGAGACCACCGCCTTCGAGATCCTTCCGACCCTGGCCTTTGCTCGGAGACAGGCCCGCGTGGACGAACAGTTCGATCACCGGAACGCCGGCATCCGCGAATTGCGCCGAGGGTACGGATCGGGTGGGCACCTCGCCGATGAGTTCGCGGAAAGTTCCCTCCGTCACTCCCTCCAGGCCGCCGCCGAAGAGAATTTCACTTGCCCGGACCGCGTCCGCGGTGGCTTCCAGACCGTGCAGGCCTTCCGTGACCTCACGGGCCAGCGCCTGATGCGCCGTGCGGGCGCCGGGATTGGCCAGATGTTCCGCTTCCAGGCGTTCGATTTCCGGGCGGGACAGAAAGGTGAAATATTTGAGATAACGGACGACATCGCGGTCGTCGGTCTGAATCCAGAATTGATAAAATCGGTACACGCTGGTCCGTTTCGGATCGAGCCAGATCGTCCCGGATTCCGTCTTACCGAACTTTGTGCCATCCGCCTTGGTGATCAGCGGCAGGGTGAGACCAAACGCGCTTTGGCCCAGCTTTTTGCGGATCAACTCAATCCCGGCCGTGATGTTGCCCCATTGATCCGACCCGCCGATCTGCAGCAGGCAATTTCGCTGGCGGGCGAGTTCATAGAAATCGAAGGCCTGCAGCAGCATGTAGCTGAACTCCGTGTAGCTGATGCCAACCTCACGATCCTCCATCCGCGCCCGCACCGATTCCTTGGCGACCATCTGGTTCACAGTGAAGTGCTTGCCGATGTCGCGAAGGAACTGGAGGAAGGTCACACCGGCAGTCCACTCCGCATTATCGACCAGGATGGCGAGATTCTGCGGGGTGGTGAAATCGAGCATCCGGGCCATCTGTTGGCGCACGGCGGCGACATTGGCCGCGATGACATCGGGCGTGAGCAACTGCCGCTCCTGCGTTTTGCCGCTGGGATCGCCGATGGATCCCGTGGCTCCGCCCGCAACGGCAATGGGGACGTGGCCTGCGAGTTGGAATCGTCGCAAGGCCAGCAGCGGCACCAACGAACCCACATGCAGGCTGTCCGCCGTGGGATCAAAGCCGCAATACAGCGTCACCGGGCCGGCATCCAACAACCGGGCCACCTCCACCTTGTCGGTGCAATCCGCCACCAGTCCGCGCCATTCCAAATCAGCCAAGACACTCATTGAAGGCCGAAGCTAGGCGGTGAGCCCGAAATGGAAAGACTGGTTGGGAGGGACCATTGTTAACCGATAACCTGAGGATCGTCTTCACTTCGACCTGAG
>JAYTHD010000237.1:0-8879 GCA_043732975.1 Verrucomicrobiota bacterium | reverse complement strand
GTCATGCTCACCGGATCGAATCCGGGCGTGTCCATGAAACCGAGTCCCGGTGTGTGGATGGACTCCGCATAGTCGTAAACGGCGGACAGCGGTGCCTGGCCGCCCTTGGCCAAGGCTCCGAGACTTTTTTCGTAGATGGTCGTCAGACCGCCCGCCTTGTTGCCCACGCTGGGATTGTTGTCGATCGAGGCCTGATGCAGTCGGGCATGTGCCTCCCACCAGCGGATTTTGGCGACCAGTTTTTCGCCGATCGCCGACGTCAAGGCGCGGCGGGTCAGCAAATGTTCAGCCCCATAGATCTCGGGAGTTTCCGCGAGCACGCTGGCCGCTCCGTGCCGCACCAATTCATCACTGGCGACTCCAAGGGCGGGATTGGCGGTGATGCCGCTGGCGCCGTCGGATCCGCCGCAGTTCATGGCCAGGACCAGCTTGCTCAAAGGCATCGGCGCGCGGCGCAAGGCGGCGGAAGCCGGAAGGAGTCGGCGCACCGCGGCCACGGCGGCATCAATGGTTTTGGCGATGCCGCCCTGGGTTTGAATGTTCATCACGGCCGGGGCTTGTTCGCCGGGTTGCAATTCATCCAGGCGGAAATCCTTCACCAGACGTTCCGTTTGATTCACTTCACAGCCCAGTCCGATGAGCACGTAGCCGGTGATGTTTGGGTGACGCGCAATGCCGGCCAACACCCGTTGGAGCAGTCGCGTCGGCTCGTTGTCGGGCATGGCGCAGCCGCTCTTGTGGGTGAACGCCACCACGCCGTCGACACCCGGAAAATCCCGGGCGAAATCCGGTCCGCGAAAGCGTTCGGCGACGTACTTGGAAACCGACGCCGAGCAATTGACGCTGGAGATCACGGCGAGGTAGTTCCGCGTGCCCACCCGGTTGCCGGGCCGGGCGAATCCGGCAAACGTGCGCGCGGCGCCGTCCGGCAGCGGCACCAGCGGCTTGACGTGGGTTCCGAATTCATAGGTCCGGGCAAAATCCCGGACCGTCAGGTTGTGCAGGTGCACATGCTCGCCTGGTTCGATCACACCCCGGGCGAAGCCGATGATTTGCCCGTATTTGTGGACGGCTGCGTCGTCGACGATCCGGCGCACGGCGAATTTGTGACCGCGCCCGATGTCGTGCCGAATCGTGAAGGTCTGGCCAGGTTCCTTCAGGATCGAGCCCGCCCGGATCGGTGACTTGGCGACCGCGACATCATCTTCCGGGCGCAGGCGCAATGCGAGTTCGGCAAATGCAATCTCAGACATGGCGCGGAGCTAACCACACCTGACCCAGACACGCAATGGCATCACGCTGGAGAATGCGGCAAACGGCCGCGGCAGGGCGCCAATTCGGCCAGGACTTCCACGTACAATTTCACGGGCCCGCCGCGTCGGGGCAGCTCATTGGACGATCCGGAATTGCGCGGAATCTCACGACGTCTACTGCTGCCACTGATCCTCAACCGTGACGTGGAATGGGCGGAGGATGTAGGTTTGAAACAGGCTGTCGCCGATCGTATTGAACTGGCTTTGCAGACTGTCGAGATACTCGTGAAGTCCGGTGATCAACACTTCGTCGAGTGTCCCAAATTGCATTTCCGCCACGAGTTTTCCGCAGAGACGTTCGGCATCGTCGGCAAATCGGCCCGGTGCGGATCCGCTGATGGCTCGCAGGGCCCGGTCCGCGCCCTCGGCGCAGAAGCGGACGGAACGGGGGAATTCCGGGGCGAAGATCAGCAGTTGGGCGATCAGTGTGGGAACGATCCGGCTCGAATGCTGGGTCTTGTAGAAATCCCACGCACTACAGGAGCGCAGGATGGCGCCCCATTCCAGGGCGGCGATCTGGCCGACGTCCTTGCCCCGCTCGCCCGCCGTGAAGCTGCGCCAGCGCAGATCCAGAAAACGGGTGGTCTTGTCCGCCCGCTCCAGAAACCGTCCGGCCTGCATGAAATGCCAGCCCTCATCCCTCACTTCGGTGGCGGCATCCATCCCCTGAAGCAGGAGGGAGGTTCCCTTCACCCGATCCAGAAATTCAAACGCATTGCTGTTCCAAACCTCCCGTGCCCGTGCACTGTGCAGGAAGAGAAACAGTCGGTTCAATTCTTCCCAAAGCTCCGAGGTGATCTGATCCCGGACCATGCGGGCATTTTCGCGGGCGGTGGCAATGGAGGAGACGATCGAGTTCGGATTCTCGGTCTGGAACACCATGAATTCCATGACCGCCCGCCCACTGACCTCGGGGTGAAGTCGAGCAAAGGCCGCCTCTTCGCCCGTCGATTCGATGATCGGCAGCCAGTGCCGGTTGACCTGCTCCGGTTCCAAATCCACCAGGTCCGGCAACAGCTTGAGATTGACATCGACCAATCGGGCGATGTTTTCCGCCCGTTCCAGATAGCGTGCCATCCAGCACAGCGAATTGGCCACTCGAGATAACATGCGATAAAAGGGTGGGAGGTTTCGCTGAGCTCAGTCTTCCAGCAGGACCCAGGTATCTTTGCTGCCGCCACCCTGGGAGGAATTCACCACGAGCGAGCCCTTGCGCAACGCCACGCGGGTCAAGCCGCCGGGCACGATGATGGGGCGCTCTCCATAGAGAATAAAGGGGCGCAGATCGACGTGGCGTGGCTCGAAGTGGCCGTCGACCCAGGTGGGATGGGTGGACAGGGGAATGACCGGTTGGGCGATATAGTTCCGGGGGTCCTCCAGGATGGCGGCGCGGAATTTATCGCGCTCGGCGGCGGTGGAGGCGGGGCCCATCAACATGCCGTATCCGCCCGATTCATTGGTCGCCTTCACCACGAGTTCCCCCAGATGTTCCAGGATGTATTTCTGGTCGGTGGATTCGCTGGCGAGAAAGGTCTCGACATTGGGTAACAGGGGCTCCTGATCGAGGTAGTATTTGATCATCTTGGGAACCCAATAATACATGGCCTTGTCGTCGGCGACGCCGGTCCCGATGGCGTTGGCGAGGGTCACGTTGCCGGTGCGGTAGGCCTGAATCAGTCCGGGCACACCGAGGGTCGAATCCGGTCGGAACGCGGTCGGGTCGAGAAAATCATCGTCGATCCGACGATAAATCACATGCACCGGGCGCAGTCCCTTGGTGGTGCGTGTATACACCCGGTTGTTGCGGACGATCAGATCCGAACCCTCCACGATCTCAACGCCCATCTGTCGCGCCAGATAGGTATGTTCAAAATACGCGGAATTGTAAGGTCCGGGGGTGAGCACGACGACGGTCGGATCGGCGACCCCGGCTGGAGCCACATGCTGCAGCACCTTGAGCAGTTCTGCCGGATAGTGGTCGACACCCTGCACGCCGACGGACTCGAAGAAATTTGGAAAAGTGCGACGCAGGGCCCGGCGGTTTTCCAGTACGTAGGAAACTCCGGAAGGCGTGCGGCCGTTGTCCTCCAAAACCATCCATTCTCCGCCCGCGCCGCGGATCAGATCGCTGCCGCAAATATGAATGTAGGTGTTCCGGGGCACATCGATCCCCACAAACTCACGCTGGAAATGTTTGGCGGACAGAACGAAATACGCGGGAATCACCCCGTCCTTCACGATCTTTTGGTCGTGGTACACGTCCTGCAGGAAGAGATTCAGTGCGGTAATCCGCTGGGTGAGGCCCCGTTCAATGCGATTCCATTCCGTGGCGGGAAGGATCCGCGGGACGAGGTCGAAGGGAAAGATCCGTTCGGCCCCCTGGGCATCGCCGTAGACGTTGAAGGTCACCCCCTGGCGGAGGAAGGTGAGGTCAGCGGCCCGTCGCTTCGCGTCGTATTCCGTCGGGCTGAGGCCCTTCAGGCAATCCAAGTAACGCTGGTAGTGCGGGCGCGGAACTCCTTTCGTCTCCGCAAACTCATCGTAGTAGGCCGCTTGAGCCTCGTATTCCTGCAACACGGACACAAGGATTGGCGGCGATGGTTGCGGACTCAAGCGGGATTCATCGGCGATTCGCCGAAGGGCGGCGGCCTCCCCGGGGGCTGATCCGCCGGGGAATTCCCATTACGGTTTGGCCAGGCCCCGCTGGCTGGCCCGGGTGAATGCAATCAGGTGCGCGAGTTCCGGTGACGGCGGCAGTTCGGTTTCCAAACGGGCGACCGCATTGGCGGTGATCAATCCTTCCCGAAACAGGATTTTATACGCCTTGGTCAAGGTGGCGATCGTTTCAGCGGCATAGCCCGAACGTTCCAGTCCGACCTTGTTGACGAAACGGGTCTCCGCTGGATTCCCATCGGCCATCATGAATGGAGCAATGTCCTGCACGACCTTGGAGCAACCGCCGATCATCGCGTGTTTGCCGATGCGGCAGAATTGATGCACCGCCGCGAGACCGCCGACGATGGCGTGATCTTCGACAATCACGTGGCCGGCCAGGGTGGCGACATTGGACAGGATGACGTGATTCCCAATCTGCACATCATGGGCAACATGGGTGTAGGCGAGAAAATGATTGTCGGAGCCAATCCGGGTCGTGTCGCCGTTCTGCGTCGCACTGTGGACGGTGGCGTATTCGCGGAAAACGTTACGCTCCCCGATCCACACTTTCGTGAGCCCGCCTTTCCATTTGAGATCCTGGCTTTTCAATCCGAGGCAGGCGAAGGGGAACACTTCATTGTCCGCACCGAGTGTGGTGTGCCCGTCCAGGACCACGTGAGAATGCAGACGACACCGCGGACCGAGGGTGACCTCGGCACCGATCACGCAATACGGACCGATTTCGCAGTCGCCACCGAGGGTGGCCTGGGGATGGAGGATGGCGGTGGAATGGATCATGAAGGACGGATCGGGCGGGACTTGCCGTTCAGCGGTCCATGAGAATGAAGGTGACTTCGGCTTCGCTGACCGGTTCGCCTTCGACGGAGCAAACACCTTTGGCCTTGCCGATCTTACCCCGTGATTTGGTCATTTCGACCGAGATCACCAAAGAGTCCCCGGGCCGCACCGGCTTGCGCCATTTGACGTCCTCGGCCGACATGAAATAGGCGAGTTTACCGGCGTTTTCCGCCTGGCGCATCATGAGGATGCCCGCGACTTGCGCGATCGCCTCCAACTGAAGCACGCCGGGCATGATCGGATGTCCCGGGAAATGGCCTTCGAAAAATGGCTCGCCGATGGTGACCTGTTTCAAGGCGACGATCTTGTTGCCCTCGATGTGGGTGACCCGGTCGACCATGAGAAAGGGTGGACGGTGCGGCAGGATCTTCATGACCTGCATCGTGTCGAGGGTCGCGCCATCGCGGACGAGTTGCTCCGTTTCGGAGGGCGTATTCACACTGGGGTTGGTGATGGCATGGGCTTTCGACGTGCGGGTTTCAGACTTCTGGACCGGAGCCTTTTCGACACCGTGCGGGTTGCCGGTGGCGGCCGGCGGTGGCGAAAAGGTCTGGACGGCCTCGAGGGGCTTTCGCATCTGAGCCACCAGTGCCTTGGCCAGCTCGGTATTGGCCTGGTGGCTGGGTTTGACGGCGATGACATGTCCCTGCAGTCGACGGCCGGTCAGCGCCAGATCGCCCACGATATCGAGCATCTTGTGGCGGACGAATTCTTCGCGGTAACGCAGGGGTTCGTTGGTCAGCACGGCGTCATCCCGGATCACGATGGCGTTTTCCAGCGACCCGCCTTTGATCAGGCCGTTTCTGATCAGGTATTCGATCTCTTCGTAGAAGCAAAAAGTCCGGGCGTGGCTGAGTTCCTTTTCCCAACTCTCCGGGTTCAGTTCGAGACTGAAAAACTGGGTGAAGCGTCCTCCGCGATCACTGCTGGTGCAGGTGATCTTGAAACCCGTGTGCGGAAAGATCGACAGGTGGGTTTCACCCAGCGTTAGTTCCATCGGCGTGGTGACCCGATAGGGTTCGGCGGATTCCGACTGGGCGACGATGCCGGCTTCGCGGATGATGCGGGTGAATTCGCGTGACGAGCCATCGGCGATCGGGGGTTCGTTGGCGTCGAGTTCGATGATGGCGTTGTCGACGCCGGCTCCGGTCAGCGCCGCGAGCACATGTTCCACCGTATGGATCTTCAGCGAACCCCGACCCAGCGTGGTGGAGCGTTGCGTATCCACGACGTGATCGGCACGGGCTTCCATCTCGGGGCGGCCTTCAAGATCCACCCGGCGGAAGCGGAGCCCGGAATTGGGTGGGGCCGGGAGCAGCGTCATGGTGACTTTGATCCCGTTATGCAACCCGATGCCGGAAAAAACGGCCGGGCCCTTCAGTGTTTGCTGCTGCTGCGGCACGGAAGGCTTTTAGCGGACAATCCCCCGGTTGGAAAACAACGAGATGGTCTTTTCCACCGAGGGAACCCGGACCGTGTGCGGCCAAGGGCAAAGATCAGGAAATCCGCCGCACGGCGCCGTCCGCGTCCAACCTCGCAGCGAAATTCAGGGTGTTTTCGGTCAGGCAATAGGGAACGTCCGGTGCCAGATCCGGCAGGGCGAGTAACCGTCGCCCATTGCGGGAGTACCGGCTCACGGCAGTCAACAGGTTTGCTTGTTTGGCCCGATAGATCGCCCGGGCCAGGTGGACCGTATCACTACATTCGGCCGCTTTGATGATGGGCCACAGTGTTTCCACGAGGGCGCCAATGCCGAGAATATCCTCGTAGGCAGCTTCCTGGCCGGTCCCGGCACCGACGAGGAGCAGTTCCGGTAGATCGAGAGTCCCGAGGGCCGCGGCGGTGGCCTTCAGGTTAAGAAAGGCGGCGGGCAAAACGGCGGCGGCGTGATGGCAGGCCCGGAGGGCCCTGGTGCCGTTGGTAGTCGTGGACACAATCGTCCGGCCAGCCACCTGCGCGGCTTCGTATTCCCGGGGAGAATTCCCAAAATCGAATTCGATGCCGCCGGTCAGGGAGGCGTCGATGCGTCGCCCTTCGCGTTCCCCGCCGAGCAGGTAGTCAGGATGCAATCGCTTCTGGTCCAGTGCTTCCGGTATATCCAGGACGGGGACGATGGCCGCCGCCCCCTGATCCAGCGCGGTCAACAGGGTGGTCGTGGCCCGGAGCACGTCGAAGACGACACAGGCGGTCCTGGAGAGGTCCGAATTGTGCAGGGCGAAGGCTTCGGCCGGGGCGAGGAGAGCGTGGATACGCTTCATTTCAAGAAACTGGATACAGGGTAATGGGTGTCGAGGCGAGGTTGGAGGCTTGAGTGCGCAGCAAAAAGGGCGCCCGAAGGCGCCCTTGAAGTTTGAATTCGGCGAACAGCTTACAGCTTGCCTTTCGTGGTCGGGAAGAGGAAGCCCTGGCTGAGCGCGCCGGCGCTTTGAATCTGGTCACGCAGTGCTTCGGCGTACTTGGCAGAAGAGCCACCTTGGACGGAGCCGTCGCCCAATCCCCAGTTGCCCGCGGAGTTGTGGGTGGTGGGGTCAAAGCCAACCGTGCTCTTGGCATCTTGAACGGCCGCGATCAGCGGCTTCCAGAGCTTATTGTCGGTGCCAACAATGACGATCTTGGCGGCGGTCTTGTCTGCGGTTACGTTCCGGTCCGAGGTCAGAATCGTCTGCGGTTGTTCTTCAGCCGCATCCAGGCCCAAGCCGTATCCCATCGCCTGATTGAAGGTCGTGTCGGGGCTGGGATTGGGCCCGGTCGGAGTCGCTTTGGCATTCAAAATCGCGGGGAAGTTCGCCGCCAACTTGCTGCGGTCCTTGTCCGAGGGGCATAGGAGGACCTTCGGGGAGTTACCCAACTCGTTGGAGATCGCCACGAAGTGACGATAGGTGTAATCCGGCACGAACCAGGTGTTCGAGGAGGATCCGCCCTGCGCCACGTCGACGCCCCAGGGGAAGATGCCGTTCTGGTCGATCGAGAATTGGCGCATGGCCAGACCGATCTGCTTGAGGTTGTTGACGCAACTGATGCGTTGCGCCTTGGCCTTGGCTTTGGCCAGCGCCGGCAAGAGCATGCCGGCCAAGATCGCGATGATCGCGATCACGACGAGGAGTTCGATCAGCGTAAATGCGCCGATCTTTTTCGTGTGGGATTTATTCATAGATACAATACTTTTGTGTGTGAACTGACAGGCTTTCGCGCCGCCGATACTAGAAACCGCTTCCTAGCTGTCAACGCCTTTCGGCAAAGAATTAGCACTGACCATGCCAGTCGGCGCAGAAGTTGGCCAAGGCTCGCAAGTCAGGGAATTTCGAGGTGGAGTGAATGGGTCTCGAGCCGGGAAGAAATCGCAAAAACCACCGGATTCACCCAGTTTTCGACGCGGCCGACGGGTTTCATTCGAAAACGGACGGCCGCGACAGGTTGGTGCACGGCCGCAAACGATTCCCTCTGGGTGGCGGGGAATCCCCAGAAGATGGCGATGCAATCTCCGATTCGCCGCTCGCCGCGTGAATTCCCCGCAGGCCGGTGCGTCCTTCACGCAGTCGGATTCAATCACCCAATTTCGACGGACATTTGTTGACTTCTCACCGAATGAAGACTAAACATCTGTAACCTTACAAAGTCACTTAAGATTATGTCTGAAGCTGCTGCCTTGACTGCGCCGACCGGAAAGCCGCTGGTGAAAAACGAGCTGTTGAAACGGGCCATCCCTACCTTGGCCGGAAACCTCGCGGCAACCCTGAAGGATGATACTGCGGCGTGTTTTTCCGCGGACGACGAGCAATTCCTCAAGTTTCACGGCATTTATCAACAGGACGACCGGGATCAGCGAAAAATCGCGAAACACTACCTTTGGATGATCCGGGGACGCATTCCCGGCGGTATTTTGACTTCGCCCGGATACCTGGTTTATGACGATCTGGCCACCCGGTATGGGAACCGCACGCTCCGATTGACGTCGCGGCAGAGCATTCAGTTTCACGGGGTGGTGAAAACGGGGTTGGGGCCGCTGATGCGCGAGCTGAATCAGGCGATGCTGGATACACGGGCCGCTTGCGG
>JAYTHD010000236.1:0-8962 GCA_043732975.1 Verrucomicrobiota bacterium | reverse complement strand
CGATGAGCCGGATTACTTTCTGCAACTGGCTTTCTCCGGCGCGGCGCAGGACACGTCCTTCCAGCACGCCCCACAGATTGATGGTGCCGGCCAGAACCGTGGCTCCGGGTCGCTTCTCCACCGGCTCCGCCTCGCCCGTCAACATCGATTCGTCACAACTGCTCGCGCCCCGGACCACAAGAAAATCGACGGCCGCCTGCTCGCCCGCCAGTACGCGCAAATTCAGCCCCGGCTTCAAGGCCTCCACCGTCACCGGGTACTCCGTCCCATCGGCCGTCAGCAGGCGTGCGGTCTTGGGCGCTCCCCGGAGGAGCGCCCCGATCTCCCGTTCCGTCCGCACATGGGCAAACGTCTCCATCGCCGTCGACGCCGAAAACAAGACCAGCAAAAGTGCTCCCTCACCCCAGGCTCCCACCGCCACGGAACCGGGCACCACCAGCAGCATCAGAAAGTGGGTGTCGAAGCGCAATCGGAGAAGGTCGCTCCAGGCCTCCCGGGCGAGATCCCAGGACCCCAGCACATAGGCCAACATATAGAGCGAAGTCCCAACCGGGGGATATTTCTGGTGCGCCCACCAGGCGAGAATCGCCGACAATCCACAGAGCAGGGACCGGATGGCCATCGGCAGCCAGGGCGCCGGCAGGGGCGACTCACTCGGCTCCAAACCTTTGACACTCATCCACACACAGTGGTACGGGACCTGCTTGCGGCAACTCCTCTTCCGGCCACCTTTCACCAAGATTCAGCTGACAGAGGGGGGGGCACCCGCCTAGTGAATATGCCAGAAAAGTCCGCGTCTACCCGCTGTCGTGAATATAAACTCCACTGGCTCCTGCGGCACATTCTGCCGGGGCCACCGCTCTTTCCGGAGCGGCGCGGAGTGCGTCTAAGCGACTTCAAACCTTGCATCCGCTTCGTATGATTAGAATCCTCGTACCCTCGCTGTGCGCCATCGTGCTTGCCGGTTGCGATGGAGGGCAGGCCCAAACCACCGCAACGAGCCCGCCCGCCGTCATCACCGCTGCCGCTCCCGCCGTGGTCGCACCGCCGCCAGCGGCCAGCACGAATGCTGCCGGCAAGGAGATCGCGGCCGCCGCGGTTCCGCCGGTGAATCCGGAAGCCGTTGCCTTCAGGCCGCCGGTGGAACTGCCGGCCCCGGTGCAGGAGGTCGTGCGCCTGGCCCAGACGACACTCGGTGAGAATGTCCTGCTGAGCTACATCGGCACGATCACCGAGTCCTATAAGCTGTCGGCGGATCAAGTGATTTATCTCAGTGACCTCGGGATCAGCAGTCCGGTCGTCAGCGCATTGCTCACGCGTGAGAGTACGCTGCGCGCGGCCCTGCCGGCCACCGCCGCCGCCGTCACCGAGGCCGCGGCTACGGTGCCATCGGCCCCACCTGCCCGGGTGGCCTCGGGAGCGACGACCAGTCCGCCGCAAAACCTCGCGACCAATCTCAACGCCGCCACCTACGCGGATGTCCCCGGCGGTCCGGCACCCCAACCGCCCGTGGTCTACGGGGCTCCCCAACCCGGAGCCGCCAGCGCCCCGGCCCAACCCGCCACCCAGATCGACCCGGGCAACACGGTCATTAACTACAACACCTTCTACGAAAATCTCGCGCCCTATGGCTCCTGGGTGGAGGTCGCCGACTATGGCTATTGCTGGCGCCCCACGGTCTCCGTCGTCGATTCCGGGTGGCATCCGTACGGCCACAATGGCTCGTGGGTCTGGTCGGACTACGGCTGGTATTGGAACAGTGGGTACACTTGGGGTTGGGCGCCGTTTCACTACGGCCGCTGGCATCGGAGCGGACATTTGGGCTGGGTCTGGCAGCCGGGCTGCGACTGGGGGCCGGCGTGGGTCAACTGGAGTCATACGGGCGAACATTGCGCCTGGGCTCCCCTGCCTCCGGAATGCCACTGGTCATCCGGCGTTGGCTTCAGCTGGGGTCATGGGGGCACCCATGTGAGTGTCGGATTTGGCC
This sequence comes from Verrucomicrobiota bacterium, assembly GCA_043732975.1. Lineage (GTDB taxonomy): Bacteria > Verrucomicrobiota > Verrucomicrobiia > Limisphaerales > UBA9464 > CANIZL01. The sequence goes on along the minus strand of JAYTHD010000236.1, from coordinate 6,975 downwards.
TGACCTCGGATTGCTGGATCGGCGTCGGTTGGTCCGATTTTTGCCGGCCGCGTGTCTGGGACCGCTGCGTGCCGCACGCCCGGGTGACCGAAATTGTCGCCCATGGGCGGAACACCATTGTGGGGGACCACAGTCAGGTGGTGACGATCAACGGCAATAACAACACCGTGATCATTAACAACGGCGCACCCTTTGCAAAGGCCCAGGCCGCGAGCCGGGAGGAAATCCGCAAGGTGGCCATCGCCGACACGTCGCGTCCGGTCGCGGGTGGCCGGACGGTGGCAGCGAGCGGTCTGGTGGCGGGTCGGCCGGTCATCTCGGCGTATCGGCCGCGGCTGGAAAATCCGACCGCACAACCGCAGGCGCCGGCCCCCACCGTTCTCAATCAGCAACGGGTCGAGGCCCAACGGACGAGTGCGGCACCCGGCGTCGCGGCGAACCGGGCCAACTTGGGCACCTCGCCCACCATTGCTCCGAGTCGACCAGCGGGCGTCGCCGGCCTGACGGCGTCCCCGGCACCCGCCGTTTCCGCATCCTCCGGGTTTCCAGCCGGTCGTCCCGTGCCGCAACCCGCGGCGGGAGGAACGCCGGGCCGCGCCACGGCGGCTCCTGCCCCCAGCTACCCGTCCAACACCCGCCCGGCTCCTGCCGCCGCGCCCGCGCCCGCGCCGGCCCGTTCGGCCGCTGTGCAGCAGGACAACAATCGCCTCCAGAATCCCACCCTTTCCCCGCGGGCGGAAGTGCGGAAGCCCGCCTCTGGCTACGACTACACTACGGCCCCCGGAAACGCGGTCCGGCCTAATGGGCGACCCAACGCGGCACCGCCACCGTACGCCCCGGCCACTCCGGCCGCCCCGCCCGCCGCTGCCTACTCGGCGCCGGCGCCCGCGCCGCGCCCGCTTTACGTCAATCCAAGTGCAAGTGCGCGCCCGAGTTTCGACGCGCCCGGCTTCCGCGCTGCGCCGGGTTACCCGGCCCCAGCACCCTCGGCCCGCTCTGAGGGCAATTCCGGTCGCAGTTACTCGGCTCCCGCGCAGGCACCTTCTTATTCGGCACCAACCGGGCGACCCAACGCGCCAGCGCCTGCTTATTCAGCGCCAGCCAATCGCCCCAGCGCACCGCCTCCGACCTACTCGACGCCCGCTCCGAGTCGATCCGGCGGCGGCAAGAACGGACGCGACAACTGAGACCCCACCCCGCGGGCAGCCAGGCAACCGCCCGGCTGCCCGTTTCGCCAGGTCCCGACTTTCCATGCACCCGCTGCGCATTTATCTTTGGTTTTTTCTGGCCTGGAGTCCGTTCCTCCCCCTTCCGGCCGCGGGCAAGCCCCTGCCCGCCGCCTCTCGCGTGCTGTTTGAGACAGGCTTTGAACCCTTCGAAGGCTATTCGGCGGAAAAGGATCTGGTCGGACAGAATCAATGGGTCGGCATCGGCAGCGGCGGCAATGGACTGATCACCAAGGCGGACGGATTTGACGGTCAGGTGGCCTATATCGGCTATACCGGCGGAACCAATGACACCCTCAATCTCTTCCGCCCCGTCGCCCTCACACCCGTGGGCAACAGTCTGCCCCTGATCCGTTTTTCGACCGCCTTCAAGATCTTCGATTCCACCACCAATGCCCCGAATTTCGATGATTTCCGCTGGAGCGCCTACAACACCCTGGAGCAACGCCTTTTCACGCTGGAATTCGATAACGAGCGGTTGGAAATCAATTTGGCCCTGGATGACGGCAGGGGATTTCAATTCACCGGAGTGAACTTCCGCAGCGGCGACATCTACGATCTGACCATCGATATGAATTTCGCCCGCAATCTCTGGACGGCGTCGATCGGGAATCTGGTGGTGGTGAATGCCCAGCCGATCACGACCAAAGGTTCAAAACTGGACCTGAACGAAATGGATGCTGTCTGGTCGTTACGCCAACCCGGGGCGCCGGGCGACAACTTCATGGTCTTCGACGACTATCGTTTGGTGGCGACACCGCTGCAGGACATCCCCCCCACGGTGGAGGCCGTCGGACAATTGAAAAATGGGGCGTTCATCGTGCGGGTCCTCGGCGAACCTGGCGTCAGTTACAGCATCGAAGCAACGACCGATTTCAAGACCTGGAGCCTGGTCGGAACCGGCATGGCCCAGAGTCCGAGCGGGATCGTGGAGTTGCAGGATTTGGCCACCTTTGGCGTCCGGGCAAAATACTACCGCGCCTACAGCGTACAGTAGGTAAAAACTCGCGTTGCGTTCCAGGCCGCCACCGAGCACTACTGCGACACTTTCAGAAAATGAACCGCGGATGGCGCGGATAACACAGATACGGAAGGCCACTATTCGAGTCTATCCGCGTCATCCGCGGTCGAAATTCTTTGGGAGTGTCTCTGTCGTGCGAGTCCGCATCATTTTTTCTCGGGGGAACTCTCCGCACCGGCACCTTCGTAGAGCGCCGCCAGTTCCAACAAGAGTTCCTCCAACCGCGCGTAATATTTTTCCTCGTCGACCTGGGCCTTGGTATCCCGCAGCCGGGCGACGGCCAGCTCCAAGGCGTCGCGACGTTCCCGCACTGGCGACGAGAGCGCCCGATCGGCGGCGCTGCGGATGAGATGCAACTGGTGCGCGCGGGTGCCGTCCAGCGAGAGCCCTTCCTTGGCCTTGCGGGTGGCGCGGATTCCGCGGAACCATTCCGCCGGTGTTCCCAAGCCGTCCCCGTTGTCGTCAATGAGCGCATGCTCCGTCATCAATCGTCCCTCCGCCTGATAGAACTCCGTCACCTGATGCGACGCACTCAGGAACGCCTCCAGCACCGACGTCTGCCCGTCGTGGTCCAGATCGGCTTCGGGGGCACCGACGGCCCGGGCAAAATAGCTCCCAAAGCGCGAGTAATTCTGCTCGAACCCGCTGCGGGTCGACGTAATCACCACGCGATTGGTGCGGGACAGCGGCTTGAGAAAGGGAGCGCTGGACGAAGCGGTATTGACCAGTACCAGGGGCCTTTCAAAAGGAACCAGCCACTTGGACAACTGGGTTGAGCTGAGATCAGGGCCCACCAGATTCATGAGGGCCTCCTTGCCGTTGAAAGTGCCGTGTCCGATGAGCACCAGCCACAGCGGCGCACTGCCGCCCTTCGGCTCCGCCTCCAATGCCATCTGGATCATCTCCAACTGATTGGTGGATCCGCCACTGGCGCCATCCAGCACCCGACACCGGGCGGAGGCCTGCTCGCACGCCGTGGTCCAGGCGGTGGATTGCTGGAGAAAATTGGTTCGGTAATCCGCCTCTCCCGGCGCGCCCACGATCACCCAAACGGAGGACGCATCTCCCGGCGCCGCAGCCCGCAGGCCAGGAGCAGAAATCCCCAACGTAAGCAGGCAGAGCTTCCCCAACGGATGGTTTCGGCGCCGACCGACTGCCCGAGACAATCCCTGCCAGGAAAACGGCGCCGCTCCCGTGAGCTTTCGTTTCAAATTCTGCAGGATTTGCCTCACGCCCAACCTTTCCCGCGACGCAGTCCCCATTCCGCGAGCAGCATGGCGAGTGCGAAGGCAAAGAGCGCCGGCGAATCCCACAATGGCCGGGACCACGACTCCATCACTGGAGCGGCCCGGGCGGGCAGGCCGTCGACAAACCTGCCGAGATCACGGTCGGAAACCATTTCCCCGCCGGATTTGCGGGCCAGTTCTTCCAGGAGACTCAGGTTGGGGATCAAGGCACGAAATTCCTCCGCCGCAAGGTCCGTGCTCCAACCCGCCTCCGCCCGTCCAATTTCGGCACCCGCCGAATTGGTGACAAACGCCTGCGCGTGATAACCGGCCGCCCTGCGGGGCACGTAAGTGGCTTCGTAAACCCCCGCTTCACTTCCCACCGGCTCGGCGGTCAAGTGCAGCAAATTGGTGCCACCCGGGGCATTCGTGGTCATCATGGTCCGGATGGTCAGGGAGACCGCAACATTGTCCTGGGGCAGAAACTTTTGATCACGCACCCGGATCTGCAATCGCACCGCCCCATTGGGATCCTCGGGCACCGGTTCGGTTACCAATTCCACCCGATTCGGCACATCGGCCACCAAAGAACGCACCAGTTGCCGCCACGACTTGTCCATGTCCGCATGCGCCGCGGCATCCTTCATGCCCCAGCGCCAGATGTCGCCCACCAGCAACGCCGCGGTGCGACCGCGTCCAAAGCGCTGCACCACCAACGCGGGTTGGGATTGCCCGGCGTCGTCGCTAACCGTCGCCACAACGCTTGCCCCGGGCTTCACGTTGTGGACGGGATTCACCACCTTGAACGCCGGCATCTCGGCCAGGCGGGTGTTTTCATCCGCCTCATTGTCCCGCAGTCTCACCCACGGCTGCAACCAACCCTCCCGCGACAATTGAAATTTCCACGCGCCCGACGGCTTGGACTCCGCCTCCCGATCCAGATAGACCGGCAGCATGTCGCCGACCGCCGTTCGCTGATACTTCCCCTGCTGGAAGCATTCCATCCCGCCAAGCATCAGGAGACTGCCACCGCGTTCAGAGACGAATTTCCCCAGCAACGCCATCTGGTCAGGCGAAAAGAACTCCGCCTCCAGATCATCCAGAATCAAGGCGTGATAGCCAAAGAGTACCTCGGCGGTCTTGGGAAATCCCCCCTGCAATTCATGCTCATCCCGGGTGTTAACCCGGGTCAGCACCGGCTGGTCATATCGCTCTGTGGTTTCGCGCGACTGGTCGTCGAAACCGCGGAAAAGCGGATTGCTCGTTTCCCCGCCCCGGCCACGAAAATCAAATTTGGGTTCCCGCTTGGCGACGCGGATCAGGCCGACCATCTGCAGTTGCGGATCCTCCCCGACGGCACGGTTGAGGAACTTGAATTCCCAATTGGGTCGACCGGAAACGTACAGAATCCGATACGGCCCGCGGCCGCGATCCACCGCCAGGATCCGTGAATTATTGGCCGCCGTCGCCTCCGTGATCGGCGGGTTGCCACCTGCGGCTGGAGCCACCTCCACCCGATAAAAGGACACCCCCGGCCGCTCGGGTTTCAAATGGGCCCGCAAGGGAAGCACTTCTCGGTCGGCTCGCCCGGTCAGCTTCTGTTCCACGACGACCTTTCCCTCCTGATCCACCACCCGAGCCGTCAGCGGCAATCCCTGAAAACCGGTCGCCTGGATTTCCGCCTGCAGGGCAACCGGTGCATCCTCAAACGCGGATTGCGCCGCGGTGACTTGCTGCAACGCCAGGTCCGGGCTGGATTTCTGACTGCCCACCACCACCGGGAAAACCGGCGGCAATCCCGGAATCGTCGGCATCGCCCCGTGAATATCGGTCGCGTTGCCATCGGTAAAAATCAGGATGCCGGCCAGGGGCCGGCCCTTGAAACGATCCACCACGGTCCGCAAGGCGCCGGCGATGGCCGAGGATTTGCCCTCGAAATTCAGTTCACCAAAAGTGCGGGCATTCTGGAGCCGCGCATCAAAGAGATAACGGCGCACCTCGAAGGCGCTTTCCAAATGCGCCTGCCAGGTGGCTTTTCCCGGGTCGAGCCATTCCTTCAGGACCTCGCCCCGGGATTGCGCCGCCCCCGGATCGTGAATGGTGAGTCCCTGACTGTTGTCCGCGATCACCGCATAGATGTTCGCGCCCGGCCGGGCGCGTTGATCCGTCCACATCGGCTCCAGGAGGCACAGGGCCAGCGCGGCCACACCGAGCGCTTTTAGAAGCACGCAAAGCCATCGCATGGGCCCGGGAATGGACCGATAACTCCAGGCCAGCGCGGCGAATAGAATCAGGCCGCCCAGCAGGACTGGTATCAACCAGCGTGATCCCGCAAAGGTGATCGCAGCCAATACGTTCATTCAGCGAAACGCCGCAATGGCTGAGTCCAAAGGAAGGATGACATGACGCTACGGTTTCTCCTTGCCCAATTGTTCGTAGTAGCGACGGACCAATTCCGCGTACTTGGTGGGGACCGGATCCCGATCAATCGGAACCAAATTCTCGCGCGAACCGCGGCGGGCGAGTTCCTCACTGATGCGGGTGCGGACTTCCACCAAGGGGCCCATCACCTTCAATTCCATTGTGGCCCAATCCGGCTTTTTGCCATCGCGTCGGAAGGCCGTGCGCATCTCCCGGGCACGATCACGGGCGGAGGCCACCTCATTCCGCAAATCCGCCTGATCCACCATTTCTTCGACGTCCCGCAGGCGATCCGACCATTCGGAAAAATTCCCTCCGGTAATGGGTCCACCGCCGGTCTCGGTCTTTTCCGGACCACCCCGGAAAACATTCGCCAGATCGCCTTCCTGGCCTTGTCCCGCGGGACGCTCCCCGCCCAATCGACGTTGCGGCGAGCGCGCGGCATTGGCCCGCGCCTGGCCACCCGAGCCCGACTGCTGGCCAGGCTGACCCGGCTGACCCTGACCTGGTTGACCCTGACCCGGCTGACCCTGACCTGGTTGACCCTGACCTGGTTGACCCTGACCTGGTTGACCCTGGCCCGGTTGGCCTTGCTGAGCTTGTTCGCCTGGTTGGCCTGGTTCTCCCTGATCGCCTGGTTGGCCTGATTGCCCCGACTGAGCCCTTTGTCCTGGCTGACCTTTTTGACCCCGTTGGCCTGGCTTGCCTTGCTGACCTGGCTGGCCCTGCGGATCCGTGGGCTCTTTTTCACCGGGGGACTCGGGCGCCCCGTCCGCTCCCGCCTGCTCGCTCTGGCCATCGGGATCCGGCTTTTCAGCGGCCTCGGAACCCGTCGGAGAAGGTGTTCCGGAAGGCTTGCCAGACTTGGCGCCATTCCGGGACGCCTGCTGGGATTTGGGATCTCCCGGTCGAGTTCCCGGCCCATTGGCGCCCGGTTGGGCCGCGGCGTTCGACGCAGCGGCGGACGGATCTTCCTCGCCTGCTTCAGCGGGAGTTTTCTCACCGTTGGGCGCTGCTTTGCCACCACCGGACGCGGACGCCACGGCCGCGTTGGTGCCTCCACCCGGACGATTCCTGCCCG
>JAYTHD010000235.1:0-10198 GCA_043732975.1 Verrucomicrobiota bacterium | reverse complement strand
AAGCCAACTCGCCGTTGCTCGGGACGAAGCGGACCTGGAAGCAGCATGGCCAGTCGGGATTGTGGTTGAGCGACTGGTTGCCCCACACGGCGACCTGCGCCGATCAAATGTGCGTGATCCGTTCGTGCTGGGCTGATGGCATCAATCATTCCTCCGGCATTTGTCAGATGAACACGGGATCCATCCTGGCAGGCCGCCCATCGCTCGGCGCCTGGGTGAGCTATGGCCTGGGAACCGACAACGCCAATCTGCCGGCCTTCGTGGTGATGCAGGACAATCCATCGACGATCGTCAACGGCCCCCGTAATTGGGGCTCCGGTTTCATGCCGGCCACGCATCAAGGCGTGCGCTTTTCCGCCGGGGAAGACCCCATCGCCAACTTGAATCCACCCGCCGGCGTGGCCGCCGAACAGCAGCGCGGAAAAGTGGAATTGCTCGACCAATTGAATCGCCAGCACGCCCTGACCCGTCCGCAGCAGAGTGAACTCGATGCCCGCATCCGGGCGTATGAACTCGCCTTCCGCATGCAATCGGAGGCGCCGGAAGCCGTCGATCTGAAGCAGGAATCCGAAGCTACCAAACGGCTGTACGGCATGGATCAGAAGGAAACGGAATCGATGGGTCGACTCTGTCTGCTGGCGCGTCGACTGGTCGAGCGCGGAGTGCGGTTTGTGCAGATTTACCACGGCGCCGGCAATAAATGGGACGCCCATTCGGGCATTGAAAAAAGCCATGCCGAACTCTGTCGCGCCCAGGATCAGCCCGTGGCCGGGTTGTTGAAGGATCTCCAATCCCGCGGTCTGCTGGACGACACGCTGGTCATCTGGGGTGGTGAATTTGGGCGGACGCCGATGTCGGAAAAGGGGGACGGGCGCGATCACAATCCCACCGGCTTCAGCCTCTGGCTGGCGGGCGGTGGCGTTCGGGGCGGACAAACCATCGGGGCGACGGATGATTTCGGCTTGTTCGCCACCGAGGATCGACTGCACGTCCACGATCTGCACGCGACCATTCTGTGGTTGCTGGGATTGGACAACATGGGGCTCGTGTATCGGCACAAGGGTCGTCCCGAGCGACCCACGTTGAACGAAGGCGAAGCCTACCGAAAGCTGGTGGCGTGATCGGCCACAAAATCGGTGGGCCGAGAGTCTCCGCGAGCCAGCCGCGTTGGGCGTGACTTCGTCACCGCCTGGCTCGTCAGAGACTCGCTCCACCTTACTTGCTGGCCTTCGGCCACAATATCGGTGGGCCGAGAGTCTCCGCGAGGCATCCGCTGCTTGCCCGAGGCTTGCCACAAGTCGTTTATCATTGGATGCGTCCGGGGTTGAACCAAAGTCGGTTTGTCGGGGACGCCCCAATCCAAAGCGGTGACTTCGCCGACTCCGTCACGCGCACTCCAAGACGCTGGCGCGACTTCGCTGGCGCCCCGGGATGCCGCCAGGTTTTGGAGTGCGGGGACGGATTCTGAGGAGTCACCGCTTTTCAATCAACACATCCAAGTGTCTCGGCGGCCCGGTTTATCGACGCACGCCCATGTCCAAAACCGACCGCTGCGCGGGCTCTTCGCTTTCCAGTTCAGAAGCTTCTTCTACTCCCACCGCTCCGCTCGCTGTTTCTGTTCTGCTCATTACTGACCTGGGGGCAGAACAGATCGGAACCCGCCGTCGAAGTTGAACCGGTTGACCGGGATGTTGACGTAGCGGTACGCCGACCGGCAGAAGAACGCGTTGCTGATCCAACTGCCGCCGCGGATCACCCGGCTCGAGCCCGATGCGGGACCTCGCGGATCCGTCCCTCCTGCATACGGCGTCCCATACCAATCCCAACACCACTCCAACACGTTCCCAGCCATGTCATACAACCCGTACCCATTCGGAGCAAAGGAGCCCACCGGGCTCGTCGCCACACTCGTCCCGTCGTTGCTCCAGTAGGTCGTCGTCCCGGCCCCGCTTACCAACGCAAACTTGAACTGGCCCCCACCTGGGAACGGCACTCCAGCCACCGTCACCCGACCTTGGAAATTGATGAGTTGCGGTACCTGCGCCACCACACGGCCCAACAGAACAAACACCAATACAAGGGTGACGAATATTCTGAGGGCTTTCATAAATTCAGTGGTACCCAGCCACCGTGCTCAACATTAGACGCTCACGTCAAGCCTTCTTGCCATCGGTGGATGCCATTGCTAGGAAGTGAAACCCGAGGACGTGATTTGGTCCGTGATCGGCGATTTAGTTCCTGCTCACCCTTCCCTTCCGCCTCGACTTCGTTCCGGAAACCCTTCACGACGAAGCCGGAGGAACACGCGTCAACGACCACCGCCGTGACTGTCGGTATTAGCTCGTCAGAGACTCGCTCCACCTTGTTCGCTGGCCTTCGGCCACAAAACCGGTGGGCCGAGAGTCTCCGCGAGGCATCCGCGTTTGGGGCGTGACTTCGTCACTGCCCCGCTCGTCAGAGACTCGCTCCACCGGGTTTGCTGGCCTTCGGCCACATTATCGGTGGGCCGAGATTCTCCGCGAGGCAGCCGTTGCTTGCCCGAGGCATGCCACAAGTCGTTTTTCATTGGCTGCGTCCGGGGTTAAACTGATGTCGGTTTGTCGGGGACGCCCCAAACCAAAGCGGTGACTTCGCCGACTGCGTCACACGCACTCCAAGACACTGGCGCGACTTCGATGGCGCCTCTTGGTTCCGCCAGGTTTTGGAGTGCGGGGACGGATTCCGAGGAGTCACCGCTTTTCAATCAATACGTCGAAGCGTCTCGGCGGCTCACTTTATCGGCATCGCCCAAAATTCCACTCCTAGTTCTTTGCTTTCCATGGGAAAAGGTCTTCATCGTGGATCGCCAACCACGTTAACACCTGGGGATCCGGCACCTTGCGTACCGCTTCCGACACGACCTTCGCGTCCACCAGATAACTCATAACTCGACCGGCCTCGGAAAGTCTCAATCCCGGGGAATCTCAAAATCCTGAACAGGGCATTCCCGCAGAACATCCACCAATCGCCTTCGTCGAGGAGACGGCTGGGACCATTCTGAGTACGAGACCACGACCACCGCGTCTTTTCCGTGGCGGGTGATAATCTGCGGCTGAACGGTCAGGGCGTTCTCCACCACCTGGCTCAACTGATTCTTGGCCTCCTGGAGTGGCCATCGGTTCTTCTTCACCCACCGAGGATTCCGATGTCATTCTGGCCTGTCTAGCCAGAATATTGCGAAGGCCTCGTTTAAGGCTTCCAAACCTTCCACGGAGCCCGTCCCTCGGCCCACATCCGGTCGAGCAACTGCTGTTCGCGGTAGGTGTCCATGCATTGCCAGAAGCCATCGTGGCAAAACGCCCGGAGTTGTCCCTGCGCAGCGTGATTCCATCGGTTCCCGCTCAAAAACGCAACGGTCGTCCGTGCCCAGGTATTCACTAATCCGTCGGTTCAGCACCATGAACCCGCCATTGATGTACCCCTGTTCCTGTTCCGGCTTTTCCTGAAACGCCGTGACCGTGTTTCCCTCCATCGCGAGTTCGCCAAAGCGCCCCTGGGGACGGACCGCAGTGACGGTGGCCACGGCGCCGTGGGAGCGGTGAAAATCCAGGGCGGCCGCCGGGTCCGCATCGGTCACCGCATCGCCATAGGTAAAAAAGAAATCGGGATCCGTGACGTGCGCCAGCGCCCGCCGCAATCGGCCACCGGTTTGTGTCTCGGCGCCCGTTTCTAAGAGTGTCACGGTCCAGTCTTCCTCATCTGGCGTGGTGTGATAGCGGAGCGCCGGATTCTTGCCCAGACGCAGGGTGACGTCGCTGGTGTGCCAAAGGTAATTCCGGAAGTAATCCTTGATGATTTCGCCCTTGTATCCCAGGCAGAGAATGAAGTCCTTGAATCCCCGGTGGGCGTACAGCTTCATGATGTGCCAGAGAATGGGCCGACCACCGACCGGCACCATGGGCTTCGGCCGAAACTCCGTTTCTTCCCGAAGCCGAGTTCCCAAGCCACCGCAAAGAATGACCACTTTCATGCCGTTGAGTGCCCCACCCTACGGAGCCAACCGCGTACGGCCAAGGAAATCGGCAGGCGACCGCCAAACCTTCCGGTGACCCCGTGTGTCCCGTCGCGAAATCCCTGCCATGTTGCGTCGGAATGGTTGCCCGGGTCACGCTTGAAATCGCACTTCGCAAGGAGTTCGACTACTCGATCCCCATCGATCTGGCAGATCGCGTCGAAGTGGGCTCCCGGGTCAAGGTGCCGTTCGGTCACCGACTGGTCCTGGGCATCGTCACCGGGCTCCTCGAATCGTCCACCCACACCAATCTGAAGCCGCTCGCGGCCGTGATCGGAGCGACGAGTCTGGTGACGCCCAAGGTGCTCGCCCTCGCCCGGTGGATTGCGGAATACTACTGCTGTCCGGTGGAGACGGCGCTGAAAGGTGTCCTCCCGGATTCCGTGCGCAAGGAGGAGGACGGTTGGCGCGAGCGACTCCACGTCTACCTCATCCCGGCCACCGGGGAACTGCCCAAGTTGACGAAACGTCAACAGGACATCCTGCGCATTTTGGAGGAATGGCGCGAACTGCCGCTCCTGGAATTGCTCCGGCTCGGGGAAACCACCGCCGAAACCGTCCGGCGCCTGGAGGACAAGGGACTCCTGCGCATCAGCGCCCGCATTGACGAACGGGATCCCTATGCGCGGGAAAAAATCCTGCCCACCGTCTCCCTGACGCTGAACGCGGAACAGAAAATCGCAGTGGATCAAATTACCCAGGCCGGGATATCGGTCGCGCCGGGCGGCGAAAACCAGCCGTTTCTGCTGCACGGCGTGACCGGCTCCGGGAAGACGGAAGTCTACCTCCAAGCCATCGCCGAGAGTCTCCGCCTGGGCCGCGGGGCCATCGTCTTGGTGCCGGAGATTTCGCTGACGCCCCAGACCGTGGAGCGTTTCAAGGCGCGCTTCAGCACCGGACCCAACGCGACGCTGGTCGCCGTCTTGCACTCGCATCTGTCCGCCGGGGAGCGCCATGACGAATGGCACAAGATCCGCCAGGGTCGCGCCCGCATCGTCATCGGAGCGCGCTCCGCCATCTTTGCGCCGGTTGATCCGCTCGGCCTGATCATCGTCGACGAGGAACACGAGCATTCCTACAAACAGGAAGAGGCGCCCCGCTATCACGCCCGTGATGTCGCCGTCGTGCGGGGCCAGCGCGAAGGTGCTGTCGTCGTGCTCGGATCCGCCACACCCTCCCTCGAAAGTTATCACAACGCCCGCCGGAAAAAGTATCGACTGCTCGAACTGCATAACCGGGCCACCGAGCAGAAAATGCCCGTGGTGCGGGTGGTGGATTTGCGACTCGAAGCCCGCAAGACCAAGAGCGGCGCTGTGGCCATTTTCTCCCCGGAGCTTAAGGAGGCGATCTCGCAGCGGCTGGAACGAAAGGAACAAACCATCCTGTTCCTGAATCGCCGCGGCTACAGCACTTCGATGCAATGTCCCAAATGCGGGTATGTGGCTGGCTGCCCCAATTGCAGCGTGGCGCTCACCTTCCATCGCGCGGATCAACGCCTGCTCTGCCACGTCTGCGGCCATCAGGAAGTCGTACCCCGTGAATGCCCCGCGCCGGAATGTCGCAATCCCGCCATCCGTTTCGCCGGCATGGGAACGGAAAAGGTGGAGGAGACCCTCACGCGACTTTTCCCTCATGCACGGATCGCCCGGATGGATCGGGACACCCTGAAACGTAAGGATGATTTCCGCCGGATCCTCACCGACTTCCGGACGGGCAAGCTCGATATTCTGGTGGGCACGCAGATGATTGCGAAAGGGCTCCACTTTCCCAACGTGACCCTGGTCGGGGTTCTTTATGCCGACCTCAGCCTGCACGTGCCTGATTTCCGGGCTGGCGAGCGCACCTTCCAATTACTCACCCAAGTGAGCGGTCGCGCCGGCCGGGGCGATGTGGAGGGCGAGGTGTTCGTGCAGAGTTTCACCCCGTTTCATCCGGCGATCCAATACGCCCGCCGCCACGATTTCCTGGGGTTTTATGATCAGGAAATTGAGTTCCGGGAGCAGCTCAAATACCCGCCTCTGGCGCGGGTGGCCTTGCTGACGATCAAGGGGCGCAATGAAGACAAGGTGAAATTCACCGCCGCCGCCGTGCGCAAGGAATTGGACCGGCGCTTGGGCGCCTGGCGGGACTTGATCATCGCCGGCCCGGCGCCGGCGCCACTGCTGCGCGCGGAATCACATTTCCGATATCAAATCATGCTGCGCACGAAGGCCATGTCGCGCCTGGGCGGCGAACTCACCGCCCTGCAGACCACTTTTCCCCTCCCCGAGGATCTGACGCTCACCGTGGACATCGATCCGGTGAGCCTGGTTTAGGGGGGTTAGTGCCGGAAATGCCGGTGTCCGGTAAAGACCATGGCGATGCCCCGCGCATCCGCCGCGGCGATCACCTCCGCGTCGCGCAGCGAACCACCCGGCTGGATCGCCGCCGTCGCGCCGGCCTCCGCGGCGGCGATGAGTCCGTCCGGGAATGGGAAAAACGCATCGGAACAAACCACACTTCCAACCAGCGACAGCTTGGCCTCACCCGCCTTCCAGACGGCGATGCGGCTGGAATCCACCCGGCTCATCTGACCGGCGCCCACTCCCAGGGTTTGCTCGCGCCCGCAATAAAGAATGGCATTGGATTTGAGATGCTTCACCACCCGCCAACCGAACTGCATCGCCTGCATCTCCGCCGACGACGGTGCGCGTTGAGTGACCACTTTCAATTCCTCAGCCGTGGTGGCCTTCAAGTCGCGTGATTGCAGCAGGTACGATTCCGCCCCGACGCTGCGGAGGTCAAAGGGAGCGGCGGTCACCGGGTTCTTTCGGATCCGGAGCAGACGCAGATTCTTCTTTTGTTGCAGGCAGGCCAGCGCTTCCGGCGAAAAATCGGGGGCGATGATCACCTCACTAAAAATCTCCGCGATGGCCTGGGCGCAGGCCAGGTCCAGCGTCGTGTTCACCGCGATGATGCCGCCATAGGGCGCCTGGCGATCCGTGGCAAACGCCTTCTCCCAGGCCGACCTCAAATCGACACCCTGCCCAACGCCGCATGGGTTCGTGTGCTTCAGGATCGCCAGCGTGGGAGCTTCGCCGCTGAATTCGGTGATCAGCGCTGCCGCCGCGGTCAGATCGAGAATGTTGTTATAGGACAATTCCTTGCCGTGCAGTTGCGTGAAATACTCCGGGAATTTGCCGTACAAGGCCGCCTGTTGGTGCGGATTTTCTCCATAACGCAACGGCTGAACCAGGGGAGCGCTGACGGCCAGCGCGGGCAGCGGGCCCGCGCCTCCGGAGAACTCGCGGGTCAAATGGGCAGCGATCGCCGCATCATAAGCCGCCGTTCGCGCATAGACCTTTGCTGCCAGATTCCGGCGCAGTTCCAGAGTGGTGTCCCCCGAGGCGCTGATCTGCGCGAGGACTGCGCCGTAATCGGCCGGATCCACGACCACGGTCACCGACTCATGATTCTTCGCGGCACTGCGCAGCATGGAAGGACCGCCGATATCGATGTTCTCAATGGCATCGTGCAACGAGACGCCGGGTTTCGCGACCGTGGCCTCGAACGGATACAGATTGACGACCACCAGATCAATCGGGCTGATGCCATGGGCTTTGGCCGTGGCTTCATGCTCGGCATTACCCCGGAGATAAAGCAGGCCGCCGTGCACCTTGGGATGCAAGGTCTTCACCCGGCCGTCGAGCATTTCCGGAAAGCCCGTGTGTTCGGAAATGTCCTTGACTGGCAGCCCGGCATCGCGAATGGCCTTGGCCGTGCCGCCGGTCGAGATCAGTTCCACCTCCGCCGCGACGAGTCCGCGGGCGAGGTCGACGAGACCCGTTTTGTCAGAAACCGAAAGAAGCGCACGCTGCATTTTCGCCATAAAGAACGGCCAGATTGGCGGAGCCGTCCAGCGCGTCAACGTGGAGTGAGTCGGATCGTCCCGGGGAGAATACGTCCGGGCCCAGCTCCGTTGGGTTCCGAGAGTCGGTTGAACCGGCAATCTGGCGATAGAAAACAAATGGGGGTTCGTGGGAGCGGCGGCGGGCAGGTGGATCGGCGAATCCATCATTATAATTTGCCGATCATGCCGGTTTCATAGCCTTTGGTCCGCAGCACTTTCGTGATCGTCGTGGCCCGGGAATCCAGCGGCACGTCGTTGAGAAAAACCCGCGGGCCAGTGGACGCTGTCCCGTCAGCTGGGAAGCACCGCGCGGGGGAACAGACGGGCAATCCCGACACCGCACGGGTGAAGCAGACACCTGGGGACGCGAGGCGATCCCGATGCGGCGTCTTCACGTTGGGATCGCCCCGGTGGCCGAAAGTCTGCGCCCGCCATGGATCCGCGAGCACGCAGACGATATTCGGACGCTTTGGCCGGGTACAGGCCCCGTTGGCCGAACGTTGGATCTGGATCGGCACGATGTTGGTCTGGATAGCCCCGGGAGTGCTGCGGCCTTCCGTGACGTATTGCCGCAGGAGTTGCGTCAACCGTCCGACCACCTCCGGATGGGCGACGGCCAGGTTGTTGGTCTCACCCGCGTCGCGCGCCAAATCATAGAGCTGAACCGGCGGCAGAGCTTGGGCGGCGGGACTCCCCGGCGTCGGCACGCTCCAGCCACCCGAGTCGGGACATAGCTCCAGTTTCCACGCCCCCTGACGAATGCTGAAGGAGCCATTGATGGAATGGTGCACCAGCGCCTCCCGCAACGGTTTCTTCACGCGTCCCTCCAAGGCCGGTAGAAAGCTGACGCTATCCTCGGCGGCCGTGTCCGGCAGCCGGGCACCCAGTATTTCAGCCACGGTGGCAAAATAATCGTTCAGGCAAATCAGCTCGTGACTGACGGCTCCCGCGGAGATATGCCCCGGCCACCGGACGATGAAGGGAACCCGATGTCCCCCATCAAATATATCCGCCTTGGCACCGCGAAACGGGCCGCTGGGATGATGTCCTTTGGCTCCCAATTCGCCGAACTTTGCTTCCGGCGAACAACCGTTGTCGCTGGCGAAAATTACCAGTGTGTCGGACGCCAACCCCAGCCCTTCCACCGCGGAGAGCACCGCACCGACGCTGGCATCGGTCTGCATGACGAAGTCGGCGTAGGGATTGAGTCCACTTCTCCCCTGCCATTCTCGAGTCGGTGAGATCGGGGTGTGGGGCGCATTGAGGGGCAGATAGAGAAAGAAAGGCTGACCCGCCTTGGCGGCTTTGGCACGTTGTTGCAGGTACTCGATGGCTTTCCTCGTCAGGACGGGCAGAACTTCGGAATCGTCAAAATCCAGCGCCGCCGGACCTCGTCGCGTCAGACTATTGGTTCGTCCCCACATCATGGGAAACGCCTTGTCCACCGTCGGTTGTTTCACCACCCGGTCATTTTCGAGGAACGTGTACGGCACCATGTCCAGCGAGGCCGCGATGCCGTAAAAGGTGTCAAACCCGACGGAAACCGGCCCTCCTCGCACTGGCTTGGAAAAATCCACCCGCCACGCCTGCTCCCCTTTCTCGATGGTATCATCGAAACTTTTCGCCCCGGGTTTCAGAGTCCAGTCCAAGCCCAGGTGCCACTTGCCGATGCAGGCGGAATGGTACCCGTAATTCTTCAGAAATGCCGGCACCGTCAGGCGACCGCGCTCAATCAACGGTGGACTCATTCCGCCCAGGACACCGCTCTGCAATCGTGAACGCCAGTTGTAGCGGCCGGTCAGCAGGCCATAGCGCGTGGGCGTGCATACAGCGGAACTGGAATGCGCGTCCGTGAAGACCATCCCCTGCGAGCTCAGTCGATCCAGATTCGGCGTGGCAATCTTTCCGTCCGGGTTCAGGCATTTTACATCCCCATAGCCCAAATCATCAGCGAGGATGAAAATCAGATTGGGCCGTGCGGCCATCGCCCCAGCGCCGCCGAGCAGCCCGCCAAACAACAGCAGCAGGCCAAAATGGAATTTCATTTTTTCAACAGAATTGTGAACGAAATTCACTTGTCCCTTGGCGCGCTTGGCGTCGTTGCGTGAGACCCGTCCCTTGGCGCTCAACGGAGAGCGATCCGGCGCCACCATCATTGCGATGGGTCGTAAGACTTCAATAAACTTTATCAAGAGTGGAAAATGGGACGCGCCAGGCGATAAGGCGGTGGGTGAGGCGCTCGGACTGGCCGCCGGGGG
>JAYTHD010000234.1:0-9347 GCA_043732975.1 Verrucomicrobiota bacterium | reverse complement strand
TCACCAGCAACGCCTGCCCGATGACGAAAAGCTCGCGATACTTGTCGTAATTCTCGTTCATGGCCAGCAACTGCACGGTGCCGGTAAGATCCTCGATGGTCACCATGGCGTAGGGTTTGCCGTTTTTCTTACTGACTCCCTGCTGCACCGCCGCCACCAGGCCGCCGATCCGGGTTTGACTGCGATTGGGCAGCGTGGCGAGTCCCTCGATATTGCTGACGGTGTAGCGCTCGATCAATTTGGTGAAGGGACCGAGCGGGTGGCCGCTGACGTACATGCCCAGGAGTTCCTTTTCGTGGGCGAGTTTTTCCGCCACGGGCCACTCCGGCAATTCCACCAGCTTTTCCGCTTCGACCGGACTCTTGTCCTTCGCTCCCTTGGGCCCGGAGGTTTCAAACGCGTCGAAAAAGGAGGCCTGTCCCTTGGCCTTATCCGAAGCCAGGGCGGAGGCGCGGGCGAGGCTGGAATCCAATTGTGCCGTCAGCGTGGCCCGATTGGTGCCGAAGGAATCGCAGGCGCCGGCCTTGATCAGCGCTTCAAGGGTCTTTCGGCTCACAGCCCGCGAGTCGACGCGTTCGCAGAAATCACGCAGGTCGCGGAAGCGTCCGCCGGCTTGCCGGGCGGTGAGCAGATGTTCCACCGCCACCTCGCCCACGCCCTTGATCGCCGCCATGCCGAAGCGGATCGGCGGCAGGCCGCTCTTGGATTCGGCGGCTCCCGGGGCGATCGGAGCCGGGGCGAATTTGACGAAAGACTCGTTGACGTCCGGACCGAGGACCTGAATGCCGAATCCCTTCGCCTCGGCGATGTACTGGCCCAGTTTCGCCAAGTCCCCCTGATCGTTGGTCATCATGGCGCAGAGGAATTCGACGGGATAATTGGCCTTCAGATACGCCGTCTGATAGGCAACGATGGCGTAGGCGGCGGCGTGGGATTTGTTGAAGCCGTAGCCGGCGAATTTCTCCAGCAGGTCGAACACCTTGTTGGCATCCGGCGCGGAAATCTGATGCTGGGCGGCGCAGCCTTTTACGAACGTTTCCCGTTGCTGCACCATTTCCTCGAGCTTCTTCTTACCCATCGCCCGACGGAACAGATCCGCACCGCCGAGCGTGTAACCCGCCAGGATCTGGGCGGCCTGCATGACCTGTTCCTGATAGATCAACACGCCGTAGGTTTCCCGGGCGATGGGCTCCAGCAGCGGATGCGGGTATTCCACCACCGCGCGGCCGTGACGTCGCTCGATGAAATCCGGAATCAGATCCATCGGCCCCGGGCGGTAGAGCGCCACCAACGCGGTGATGTGTTCGACGCTGGCGATCTGGAATTTCTTGCAGAGATCCCGCATGCCCCCGGATTCCAGCTGGAACACGCCCAGGGTCTGCGCGTTGTTCAACAGCGCGTAGGTCTTGGCATCGTCCAGCGGCAACTCCTCCAGATCGAGGGTGAGATGCTGCGTCCGCTGGATCAACTCAACGGTGTTCCGCAGCACGGTCAGCGTTTTGAGCCCGAGGAAATCCATCTTCAACAGGCCCAGGTCCCCCACCGGACCCATGGCGTATTGGGTCACCAGGCCGCCGTCGTCGTCCATCTTGAGCGGCAGGAGGTTGACCAGCGGTTGGGCGCCGATCACCACCCCGGCCGCATGCACGCCCGCGCCGCGGACTTGATCTTCGAGAATCTGCGCGTAATCGACAAGTTCGTGCGTGATCTCCTCGGTTTCGTAGGCCGCTTTGAACTCGGGATTCTTCGCCAGCGCATCCTTCAGGCTCCACTTCAGATCCGTGATCATCTTGGCGAGCCGATCGCATTCACCAAACCCGAGGCCCATCACCCGGCCGACGTCGCGCAGCACGGATTTGGCGCCCATCGTCTGGTAAGTGATGATCTGGGCGACGGCTTCGTGGCCATATTTCTTCCGCACGTATTCGATCACTTCCTGTCGACGATCATCCGCGAAATCAATGTCGATATCCGGCGGGCTGATTCGCTCCGGATTGAGGAAGCGCTCGAAGAGCAGTCCGTAACGGAGTGGGTCGACATTCGCAATTTCCAGCAGGTAGGTGACCATGGAGCCGGCCGCGGAACCGCGCGCCACGCAGGAGATGCCGACACTGCGACCGTGCCGGACGAAATCGCCAACGATGAGGAAGTAGCTGACGTAGCCGGTCTTTTCGATCACGCCCAACTCAAGCTGCAGCCGGTCCAGCAGCGCCTTCACGGCGCCGTGGACGCGGGGATCCTCGGCGGTCGGCGCGATTTCAGGTGCCGGATCGGTCGCCGGGGACGGGGTTGGGGACGGGGTTGCCTCCACTGGCGCCGGCGGGAAAAGGTAGCGCAGGCGATGGGGTTCGGGGACGGCATCGATCACGATCTGATCGCCCTCGACGTGTGCCTTCAGGCCGTAGCGTTTGCCCAGACCCTCGCACAGCAGCAGGCGCAGGTAGCCTTCACGGGTCCAGGTCTCGGGCGGCTGAAAGACCGGATAATGTTCCGCCCCTTTGCCGTATTTGATGGTGAGGTCGCACTGCTCCGCCACCTGCACGGTATTGAGCACGGCCTCGGGGACCTCGTGAAACAGGGCCTTCATCTCGCCGGCCGAGCGCAGGTAGAATTGTTCCGGTTGATACCGCATCCGCTTCGTGTCGGACAACTGTGCCTGGGTGCCGAGGCAGATCAGGCAATCGTGGGCCTTCCAATGGCCGCGCTCGACGTAGTGAACGTCATTCGAGGCGACGCATTTGAGGCCGAACTCCCTGGCCCACGGCAGCAGCGCGCGGTTCAATTTGGCCTGCTCCGGAATGCCGTGATTCTGCAGTTCGAGGTAATAGTTTTCCGCGCCGAACACCTGCTTGAACCAGTCGATCGTGGCGCGCGCCTTGACGTCATCGCCCTTCAGGGTGTGTTCGGACAATTCGCTGGCCAGGCAGCCGGAAAGCGCGATCAGGCCGCCGGCGTTTTGGGCGAGGAGTTCCTTGTCGATCCGGGGCTTGTAGTAGTAGCCGTCGAGGTGCCCGGCGGTGACCAGGCGAACGAGGTTTTGGTAGCCCGTCTCGTCCTTCGCGAGCAGCACGAGGTGGTGGTACAGATCGCGCGTGCCGGAGCCGGGCTTTTTTTCGAGCCGGCTTCCGGGCGCCACGTAAACTTCGCAGCCGATGATGGGTTTGACGCCCGCCTTACGTGCCGCCGAATAAAATTCAATGGCGCCGAACATGTTTCCGTGATCGGTAAGAGCGATCGCCGGGAACTTCTCCTCCGCGGCCTTGGCCATGAGCCGGTCCAGCTTGCAGGCCGCATCGAGCAACGAGTACTCGGTGTGCAGGTGCAGATGGACAAAATCGGCATTGGACGACATGTGTCCCCAGCATGGGGTGCGGCCGGCAGGGCAACAAACCCGGTTGTTCACACAACGAAGCCGCGGATTGGGGATAAGCCGCGGCGACAGATTCTGAATGACGGCGACCTGTCCGGAAACCGATCCTCGATGTTGTCGAAGTGCCGTGAAGTTCAGCCTGCCGAAGTTTCCGTTCGTCGTTGGTATTTCGGGACGCCGGGCCGGGGATCCGGTTGTATCTACCGCCCGTGGCCGGGGCGAGGCGGGCCCAGTTCAATGGTTCGCGCGCCGTGGTATTCGACCCGTTCCGCCTGGCCGTCCGGCCACTCCACCTGTACGGCGACGGGATCCGGTGCGGCACCCAAAACCAGGGCAGTCGCATCCTGCGACCAAAAGCCGGAGCCGAGATGGATTTCGTGGGTCGGACCCCGCCGGTGGTCGGCGTACTCCAGCCAGACCCGCGCTCCGATGGCCTGGAGATTGTTGGCGGGCCCGATCAATTGGACGCGGATTCCGGGCCGACCGCGGGCATTGTGATAGAGTTTGGTGACGCCTCGATTCTGACCCACGGCCAGGTCCCACCGACCGTCGTGATCGTAGTCACAGACCGCCGCCCCGCGGGCCTCGCCGGTGATGGCGAGGCCGCTTTGCTGTGGCGATATGGGTGAAAAGCTCCCGTCCCCGTGACCGAGCAGACAGAGACCGGTGCCGGCATCCAGGCGGCTGTCCGTCGCGGCGACCGCGAAGAAATTCTGGGCCAGCACCAGATCCACATTGCCATCGCCGTCGAAATCGCCAATTCCCAGGCCAAATACGGGGGCGAATTGCGCCTCGGCCGGTAGCTCGATGGCTTCGAAAGTGTCGCCCTGATTCAACAGCACCAGGGAATCCAGCACCGCCGCCTCAACCCTCTGCATGGGCGGCAGTCCGGCCGCGAGCACCTGAGGCAGGGAGGCCTGGGCGAACGACGTGAAATTGGTGAAGGCATCCAGCAATACCGAGAATTCCCCGCTCAGAACATTGCGATCCCGCCACGCGGCATAGCGGGCCCGCTCCGGGTCGAAAACCGCTTCAATCAGCGAAAGCGAATCCAGGCCCGGAATCTGCCCATAATGCAATTGCAATGGGTGGGACAGATGGCGCTCGCGGGAAGTGTTGCGCCCCCAATTGCCGACCACAAGATCCATGCGCCCGTCGTTGTTAAAATCGCCGGCGTGGACCGAATTCCACCATCCAGTCAATTGGCTGAGTCGCGTGAGAGCGGGGCGGCCCTCCCGGCCCCGCGCCCATTTCACGGGCGGATCCCATTCCACCAACCGGCCCTTCTCCTGTCGAAAGATCCTCACCGCACCCCATTCACACGCCAGGACCAGCTCCGGATGGCCGTCGCCGGTCAGGTCCGTGAACATCGCTCCATTCACCAACCCCACCTGCTTCAGTGGCTCACTGAGGGCAGGGTCAAGGATCCATCGGGTGCCGCTGTGACGCAGGATGGCCGAGGAGGTCGGCTCGGGATAGTGCCCGGCCCGCACCCGGCCGCCGACGAAAAGTTCGAGGGCGCCATCGCCGTCAATATCGCCCATGGCCAGCGGGCCGGTCGCGCTGGCGGTGTGGAAGAGTTGGTCATCCGCTTCGCCCGTATTCAGGGAGAATTGACGGATCGCCGGGGCGTTGGTGGCGGCCGTCTCGTAGGCGTCCAGCCCGATCAGGAGTGACAGCAGATTCGGTCCCGGCCGCCAGCCCAAAAGGGTGGTGATGTCCCGGTCCAGCACGGCTTCCAATAATTTGGCGCGCTGGGGAATGAAGCCGCCCTTGCCGTCATTGCGAAAGCCCGCGATCCGGCCGCCCCGGCCGGTGCCGATCAGGAGATCCTCCCAGCCGTCTCCGTTGAAATCGAACCACGTTATTCCCGGACCCAGATTGCTCAATTTTCGCGGCAGCAAGGGCTGACGTTCGAAATCATCGAAGGGTTCGTCGGCATGCAGATGCGCCAGCGTGGCTGAGGCCTCTTCAAAGAGCGGTGTCGGCGGGGCGCTGCCGCCGGCGGGTGATGCCCCGACGATCGCGGCTGGCCTTGGGTCCGCCGTGAGGAGATCCTCGGTGATTTCCAGGATCTGGTTGGCGACGATGTTGGTGAGAAGACTATGGCCACCGTCACGCCAGTCGATCTCGACGCTCAACGGTTGCGCGGGATTGCCGGCGGCGAAGGTTCGTTCGGCGTTGTCGCTGGAGAGATACCGGCCTCCCGCAATCATCTCCTGGGATTGCGCGGGCAGGCCGCCGCCCGTAACCCGGATCCGGGCGCCGATGCCCCGGGTGTTCGGAGCTCGGCCGCGAAGTCTGACGGCGATCCGCGCAGCGGACGAATCATTGCGGTAGATCAGCGGGCCATCGTTCAGGCAGGTCACGACCACATCGAGATCGCCGTCGTTGTCGAGATCCGCCAGGATTTGGCCGTGGGAGATGCGGGTGGCGTCGTAGCCCCAGGCCGGCCCTTGATCCTGAAAGGTCAGATCACCGCGATTCCGGAAGGCGATATTGGGTGTCAGCAGCCGGGGAAAGCGCCGGCGCTGGCGCAGTTGCTCCGCCGCGGACCAGTGTTTCTGCCGGGCTTCCTCATCCAATTCGCGGGCGAGATCCACATTCTGGGCGTCGCGCCAGTGTCCCGTGGTCATCAGCAGGTCCTCGTAGCCATCGAGGTCCACGTCCAGGAATACCGGACACCAGGACCACTCGGAAGCCTCGACGCCGGCGAAGGAGGCAATCTCCGCGTACGTGCCGTTGCCGCGGTTGAGAAAGAGCGTATTGCGGGAGTATTGGGGTCGATCACTCCCCGCGTTGCGGATCTGGGAAAACGCCGCCTGATCCATCATCTGAATCTGACGTTGGACCGGACTCCGGCTCAGCATGTCCGCCACAAAAAAATCGTCGAAGCCGTCCCGGTTGATGTCGGCGAAATCAACCCCCATCGAAAACAGACTGGTATGGCGCACCGCCGGCCGGGCAATCTCCCGAAAATGGCCCAGGCCGTCGTTGATCCAGATCCGATCGGGCGATTGAAAATCATTGCACACGTACAGATCCGGACTGCCATCGCCATTGAGATCGCGAAACATCGCGGACAAGCCCCAATCATAGGGCGGGCTGATCGGGTTGCCTTTGGAATCGAGAAAGGCGCCCTTTGTCCAGGGTACCCGCTCAAAACGGCCGTGTCCGAGATTGTGCCAAAGCACGTCCGCCTCCCCGTTTTCCAGAATGCCGCCCGCCGGATCGAGCGAAAAGCGTCCGACCAAATCCGGTTCGTTCACACTGCGCCCGTTGACCGTCAGGACGGTGCGAACCCCATTCGTGACCCCGACTGTGAAAGGCAGGGCGGGCATATCACGCAGGGTGTTGTTCCGGTAGTTCACCACGTAAATATCCAGCAGTCCGTCGCCATCCACATCCGCCAACGCCAGCGAGGTGGCACCGGAGGCGCCCGAGAGACCCGCCTCCCGGGTGATCTCCTGAAAAACCCCGTGGCCATCATTCAGGAACAGACGCGTGCCGCGGTTGAGTCCGTTGACCAACAAATCCAGGTCACCATCGCCATCGATATCCACCAGGGCTGCGCCGGTCGAGGCCTGATCGGCGCAGGCGACGTGGGCCGCCGCCGTCGAATCTTCAAAACGCCAATTTCCGAGATTTCGATAGAGAACGTTCGGGGAATCCAAACCGCAAAAATACAAATCGCACCAGCCGTCACCGTCGATGTCGCCCGCCGCGACGCCGGATCCGTTGAGGTAAACCTGGTTGGTGAGGGAGCGGGTTTCCGAGAGCCGATTGGTGAAGAGAACGCCGCTGCTCACTGGGGACACTAAAGTGAAGCCGGACGGACGCCCACCGGCGGGTTCAGTTTTTGCGGTCCGGTAACCGGGATGTGCCTGCCAATCCAACGCCTCCACGGGTTGCTTGCAGGCGAGGATCCAGCCCACCAGCAGGGCGATGGTTCCGGGCCGGGCGACGACCTTGAGGAAGGTTCGAATCAGGGCGGCGGGCAGCCTTAAAGGCTCCTTTGGCAGGCTGAACCGACGGAACGGGCGGCCGACAGGTGTCATGACGCGTGAGTGGTCGCACGAGGGTGACAGTAAAGGAAAGGAATCCACGCAAAACCCGCCGGAGGGATCCCGCCGGAACCGTCCCGTCGCGGCCGGGGCTGGCCGCCATCGGCGTAGCCGAAATACTTGGCGGCAAAGGAGTAATCCATTGACAATCTTGCGCGTTTTCGGCGAACGTTTGACGTTCCCTGTTTGCTCTGAGAAGAGATCGGCATCCTTCCTAAATTATCTATGAACCTTAGCTTTTCCCGCCTCCTGGCGGCAGCTGCGGCCGGTGTTGCGTTGTGCACCGCCGCAGTTCAGTCCGTACACGCCCAAATACCCACGGTCGTCTTCCAGGACGACTTTTCGTCCGCCACCCTTGATCCCGCGAAGTATCAAGCCGATGCCCCTTTCTTTGAAGGTGGGACGGGCGACATCCATGCGCAGGCCGGTGGCGGTGTGCTCAAGTTTGTCGGCACCACCACCCAGCAATGGTGGTCGGGCGGCACCTTGCGCATCGTTCCGACGTTTGATGCGACCGAAGCGACCCCGGTGAAAATCTCGATTGACCGCGTCGCGGAAGCTGGTGTCGGTTCGGCCTCCCGCAGTGCGCTCTGGATTCTGGACGAGACCAAGACCAAGTATGTGCTGTTTGCGGACGTCCGCGGCGAGGGCGGCTGGCGGTTCAACCGGAAGATTGGCGAAGATGGTGACGTGCCGACGGGCAGTGGCACGGATATCGCCCTTTTCAACGGCGGCACGTATGACGACAGTGCCCTGCATCGGATGAGCATGGTGGCGGACGGCAAGACCGTGAAGCTCCTGGTGGACGGCGTGGTGGGCACCGAGGTCAAGTTTCCGTTTAACAAGGTGCAGTTCCAATTCGGCAGTTATGCCCGTGCGAATAATGACACGGCGGATACGACCTGGGACAACCTGAAGATCGAGACGAACCTCAAGACCGCAGTGGTGTTTTCGGATGATTTTTCCGGTGCCACCGTGAATGCCTCAAAGTTCCAGCCGGACGCGCCGTTCTTTGAAGGAGGCACGGGCGATATCCACGCGCAGGCGGGCGGCGGTGTCTTGAAGTTTGTCGGCACCACGACCCAACAATGGTGGTCGGGCGGTACGCTACGCGCCGTGCCAATTTTTGACGCCACGGAGGCGACTCCGGTGGCGGTGAGTGTTGATCGGGTTGCGGAGGCCGGGGTCGGCTCGGCGTCCCGCAGTGCGCTTTGGATCCTGGATGAAACCAAGTCCAAATACGTCCTCTTCGCCGACGTCCGCGGCGAGGGTGGCTGGCGGTACAACCGTAAGATCGGCGAGGACGGCGACGTCCCCACCGGGAGCGGGACCGATATCGGTCTCTTCAATGGTGCGGCGTATGACGATGGTGGAATCCACAAGATGCAGATCATCGCCAACGGCAAAACCGTCCGACTGCTCCTCGATGGCCAGCAGGGTGCCGAAGTGAAATTCCCCTTCACGAAGGTTCAGTTCCAGTTTGGGGCCTACGCACGGGCCAACAACGACACCGCAGACACGACCTGGGACAACTTCAAAGTCGAGACGGTGCTTCCGACGTCGCACGTGGTTTTCCAGGATGATTTCGCGTCCGGCACCATCGATCCCAGCAAATACCAGGCGGATGCGCCCTTCTTCGAGGGTGGCGTCGGCGATATTCACGCCGCGGCTGGCGGTGGGGTGATAAAGTTTGTGGGGACCACGACGACCCAGTGGTGGTCGGGTGGCACGCTGCGGATTGTGCCGCTTTTCTCACCTTCCGAATCCGAAAAGGTGACCCTCTCGATTGACCGCGTGGCAGAAGCCGGGGTGGGCTCGGCGGCCCGCAGTGCGTTGTGGATTTTGGATGAGAGCCGGACCAAGTACGTGCTGTTTGCCGATGTTCGCGGTGAAGGCGGCTGGCATTACAATCG
>JAYTHD010000233.1:0-16014 GCA_043732975.1 Verrucomicrobiota bacterium | reverse complement strand
CTTTCACAAGCGTTGTTTTCATTTCAATTAATTCAAACCCAATTCCAAAAATCTGCGTTCCGACATGAGTTCAACCGACTGCGGGCGCTCCGGAGACTGATCGAAGCGTCTACCATAGAATCCAGTTCGGTTTCAATTGCAACCCTTACTTTTGCCCGACCTGATGTTCGTCACCGCCAGAAAATCCGGCTGGGACCATCGAAGGCCGCGCATCCTGCCGAAGTTGCGCCGACTTGTATGTCCGGGTGATCCCTACGTGGTAGGCAAAGCCACAAAAAAGGGCCCGAGAGTGGACTTGGCGCGTCCGGTGCAACGGGCACATTCGGCCGATGGTTCGGGTAATCCTGCACGTGGACATGGACGCTTTTTTTGCGGCCGTGGAGCAGCGGGATCGTCCGGAACTGATGGGGCGGCCGGTGATCGTGGGTTCGCCGCCGGACCGGCGCGGCGTCGTCAGTGCCGCGAGTTATGAAGCGCGCCGTTTTGGGGTCCGTTCCGCGATGCCCAGCCGCACGGCGGGACGGTTGTGTCCGCACGGCGTCTTTCTTCGTCCCCGCATGGATGCCTATCGGGAGGAATCCCGTGCGGTCATGAAACTGCTGGCAACCGCGGGAGGGAACCTGCAGGCGGTGAGCGTGGACGAGGCGTATCTGGACTGGTCGATCGAGTGTGCGGGTCCCGGCGCCGGCGCGGACACGGATGTCGAAGCGGCCCTTCTGCGGGCGCTGCCGCTGGCGCGGGCGTTGAAGGCCCGGATTCGGGCGGAACGGAAGCTCACGGCGAGCATCGGCATCGCGGGCAACAAGCTCCTGGCCAAGCTCGGTTCGGATTTTGGCAAGCCCGACGGATTGACGCTGATTCCCCAGCGGGACCGGGTTCTGTTTCTTCGCTCATTGCCGGTACGGGCATTGCACGGCGTGGGCACGGTCACCGAACGGGTGCTGCACGAGGCGGGGTTGCGCACCATTGGCGATCTTCAGGATCATCCCGGGGATCTCCGCGCCCTGGTGGGATCCTGGGGGCCGACGCTGCGCCGATTTGCCTTGGGCGAGGATGATCGCCCTCTGGAATTCGGGGATGACATCCAGAGTATCAGTTCGGAAAATACATTTCTCACGGACACGGAAGACCGTGGGCAATTACGGACGTGCCTGCGGGAACAGGCGGCGGAACTCGCGGAAAAGCTGGCCCGCCGATCCCTGCTGGCGCGCACGGTCCAGGTCAAGGTGCGGTATGGCGATTTCACCACGTTGACGCGCCAGGTTTCCCGGGAGGATCCGGTCGGTGAGGCGCGTGATCTCTATCGGCTGGCCTGCTGGCTCCTGGCGCGTGATCGGTTGGTGCATCGTCCGCTGCGCCTGTTGGGCATGGGAGTCACCGGCCTGCAGGAACAGAAAGTGCGGCAGTTGGCGTGGCGCTGGTGAGTCGGGCTTCGTCCGCGTCGGTCCTTGAACGAGGGGCGAAAAAAGGGCCGGCCCGTGGATCGGGCCGGCCCGGTGGGATCCGGTGATGGGATTAGAATTTCTTGCTCAATTCAACGTAATAAGTCCGGCCATACGGATTATCGATGATGCTGAGGTAGGCCTGACCTTGTTCGCCGATATAGGTCGGCGGATCCTTGTCCAGCAGATTCTGAATGCCCACGGTCACCTTGGTTTGCCACGGCAGCCGGTAGCTGGCCTGCAGGTCATAGGTGGCATATGAATTCAACCGCAGGGAGCCTTCACCGGTCAGAGGATCCACATAATTCATACCGCTGCGATAGTTGGCCACGGCTGTCAGCGTGAGTTTGCGATAGTCCCAGGTAATGGAACCCACGGCCCGGGTGCGTTGGAAGCCATCGAACGAGGTCACGGAGCCCGAGTACTCGAAGTAACCGCTGCCGGCCGCGCCTTCCTGGCGGAAGCTGAGCTGCCGGGTGATATCGGCGGTAAACGTCCAGGTTCCCGCCAGCTCGGTTTTCAGTTCATAGGTAATGCCAAAATCCACGTTGTCGGTGATGGTGGACCCGACGTTCACATAGCTGTCCTGCAGCGAGAGCAGCGGGCCGGCCAACTGGCCGGTCACGGGATCGATCAGGGCGTTGGGGGACCCATCATAGGGTCCGCGGGTATAGGATCCGGCGGTTCCCGCCAGGGCGCTGACCCCGCCCAGGCTGGTGGATGCCTGATTGATTTCGTTGCGCCGTTTGATCTGCGTCCAGTGCGCATCGAGGCGCAGGCCGGGTGCCCATCGGGGAGTATAAACCGTTCCGGCGGTCCAGTTGTCGGAATTCTCCGGTTTCAGATTGGGGTTTCCCGAGGTCACAATTGGGACCTGCGGGAGGAGTTCACCGGGACGGAGCGGATCCCGCACGGCACTGCCGGTCAGTGCGTCCTGAGGCGCGTTGAACAATTGGCGGAGTGACGGCGGGCGGAAGCTCTGCCCATAACTGGCACGCAGCAGCCACTCATCGTTGAACGGGCGCCACGCGATACCCACAAGCGGCACGACGGATTCACCGAAATCGCTGTAGCTGTCGAGACGGCCGGCCGCCTTGATGTCGATCTGATAGAGCCCGGGAACGTTCCATTTTTTGCTCGTGATGGGAATGCCGCCCTCGATGAAGGCCGCGTTCAGGGAGCGATGACCGGCGCTGGCCCGACTGGGCGAAGAGCCGACGATGGCACCGGCCTTGGCCAATTCATCCGGTTCATCGAAGAATCGCTCCTCGCGGTACTCGGTTCCCAGCGCGTAGCCGAAGTCGCCCGCCTTCAGAATGGGCGTCGACAGCGCGCCAAAGATCCGCCCGTCCCAGGATGTGATCTGCGTCGCGGTCTCCTGAACGGTCCGCACCTTCAGGCTCTCGATGGTGGCCGGATTATTATGGAAATTCGGTCCGCCGAACACGTTGAACGACGTGGCTGGATTGACGTCATTGAGCGCATTTTGGAGCTGTTGTGAACCAATTTGCACGGCGCGCGTGTTGTTTTCGGAACGGGAGTAACTGACCGCCGTCTCGTAGCTGAGACGCCCTTCCGGGATGATATCCCCACGCAGTCCGGCGGTGAACTGATAGGTGTTGTTGATATCGTCGTATTGCCGGTTGCCGGCCTCGACGACGCGGTAGCGGCCGGCCGTGAGGTTCGCCCCAAAGGGGTTCCATGGATTGGCCGCCGGGATCGTCAGCTGATTGCCCGTAATCTTGAATCCATTCTTGAATCTTATTTCGCCGAGCGGAATGCCGATGCCGGAGCCGCTGCCCGCGAAGTCCACCGGCGAGGGCGCCAGTTCGATGTGTTCCTGCCCCCGGCGCATGCCAAACGTGGCGAAGGCCACCATCTTCTCATCGAAAATGCTGTGATCCACCGTGCCGTAGATGCCGTAGCGTTCGGAATCCGGCGTGGCCTGCGATTTCTGGAGGAAATTGTACAGGTCGGATCCCGCCGTCGGGGTGACCGGCGAGAAGTCCCCGATATGGTAGGCCGACGCCGGCGCGGTGCCGTCGGTGTCATGCGGCGCGACCAGTCGGCGGGTTCCTGAAGCGCCGGCAAACGGGGTGCCGACGAGCCCCGGGGCGGTGCGGGGAACGACGAAGCGTCCGGGGAAACCGAACGAGGATCCGAGATTGTATCCCGATTGGAAACCAACGGGATTATCCCCACTGGGCCCCGCGACCTCATTGTAGACCTGCCGGGTGGTTTCGTCGGTATTGGACGAGAATTCCCGGTCGCGGTTGAAGAACGCATTTTTCTTCAGATAGTCCGCCACCAGCAGGACGGAAGTCTTGCCATCCTTGCTGTGGGTGCCGTAGGTGACGGAATAGGTTTGCTCGCCGGTGTCGGAGGTGAAGGTATTGCCGTAGCGGGCGGTGACGAGGAGTCCATCGAAATCCTTTTTGGTGACAAAATTGACCACGCCGGCAATGGCGTCGCCCCCGTAAATGGCCGAGGCGCCTTCGCGCAGGATTTCGATCCGGTCAATGGCTGCCAGCGGCAGGGAATTGAGGTCGACAAAGGTGATGGTGCCGCCGTCGCCGCGTCCGAACGGGGCGACCCGCCGGCCATTCAGGAGGACGAGGGTGGCGTTCAACCCCAGACCCCGCAGGGAAACCCCGGTGGCACCCTGCGCGAAGCCCGTGCCGCCGTTGTTGCCGTTCAACGCGCCCTGATTGGCGATCGGCAGACGTTGCATGAATCCGTTGACGTCGGTGACGCCCAGCTTGGCGATTTTCTCGCTCGTATAGACGGCCACTGGAGAAACCGTTTCCTCGGCGGCGGTGGGGATGTTCGATCCGGTTCGGATCGTGACGTCCTTGAGCTTACCCGATTCGGCCGGTTCGGCCGCGTTATTGCTGTCCTGGCTCAGGACGGCCGGGGCAATGAGGAGCGCACCGAGACCGACGGTCAAGGACCGTCTGGCTAGCTCGACTCGCCTCAAGACTTGATAGGACTTGGTGCTCATACGGATTGGTTCTAATTTTTTGCCCGCGCAGAAAGATTCTCGGCTCCTGCGCGGGGTTGGCGTCAGGGAAGCCCTGAACCGTTCCGCTGGCAAGAACGTTTTTCAGTCCGGGTGGAATTGTTTCGTATTCAATCACCGGGTTGCCTGGCGGGAGCGGGCTCAATTTGGAGAAAAAAGGTCGTGTCAGGGTTCGGTGCTGAACCAGTATAGCGTCATATGGGGCATGAATTTGATTTCTGGTGGCATGTATACCGGCCGCAGGTGAGGTTTTTCGTGGACGCCCGGCGGGCGGCCGTGCTGGGCTGGATTGCCGTCACGGGGATCGCCCCCCTGTCGGCTGCTGCGGGTGTGCCACCCGGTCCGGCCACCAATTCGGCCACCGAGAGCGCGGCCGTTGACTCCTCCCCGCTGGTGGCCCGCGGGGCCGGGGTGGCCATTCATTCGGCGGAGTTGGAGGCGCGGGTCCGGCGCGGAATCCAGGAATGGACCAACTCCGGACGCCTCCTGGCTCCGGCGCAAATACCCGAGCTGCGCCGCCGGATTTTGAATGAGCTGATTTTCACCCGCCTGGTGTCGGCGCGGGCAATGCCGGCGGATCGGGCCCGGGCCCAGTTTGAATCCCGCGCCTTTGTCGATG
Organism: Verrucomicrobiota bacterium; assembly: GCA_043732975.1. Taxonomy (GTDB): domain Bacteria; phylum Verrucomicrobiota; class Verrucomicrobiia; order Limisphaerales; family UBA9464; genus CANIZL01. Next base: position 10,934 of record JAYTHD010000233.1, on the reverse strand, counting down.
GTCTCCAGCGCGAACTGGGATCGGCCGCGGCGCTGGCGGAAAAACTGAAGTCCATGGGGTTGACCGACGCGGCCTTTCGGGCGGAGAAGTTGGAGGAATCGCTGGCGTTGGCGGTGTCACTGCGGGAGGTCCGGGCGGGCATCCATTTGCCTGATTCCGATGTGAGGAAATATTACGAGGAAAATCCGTCGCGCTGGGAGCAGCCGGAGAAGGTGCGGGTGGCGCATTTGATGCTGGCGACGCGCGCCGAGGATGGAACTCCATTGTCGCCCGAAAAGTCTTCTGAAAAGCGGTTACGACTGTTGAAGCTGCGCGGGGAAATCCGGGCGGGCGCAGACTTTGCCACCCTGGTGAAGCTATACAGCGAAGATACGGCCACGCGTGACTCCGGCGGGGAATGTACCCTGATCCCGGGACAAATGGATCCGGCGTTTGAAAAGGCGGCCTTTGCGTTGAAGCCCGGGGAGCTGAGCGATTTGGTGACGACTCCCGTTGGGTATCACCTCCTCCTCAGCCGCACGCGAATCCCGGCCACGAAGGCGTCATTGGCGTCGGTCGAGGCGGATATTCGGGGGTTATTGATCCAGCGTGAAGAGCAACTGCGCCTGCCGGATTATGCCCTGCGGCTGCGGCGGGAGGCAAAATTGGAAGTTTTCACCGCGCCCGAGGTCGCGGCGCCGGCGCCCGTTAGCAAATAGCGGGGCAGGAGTCGGGCCGCTTTCACCATTCCAAGGGCGCGCGGTCGCGAAAGAAGCCGCCGGTGACGCTTTGGGGGGCGTCGAGACCGAGCCACACCAGCGTGTCGGCTCCCTCGGCCGGAGTCCGCGGCGCGTCGGGTCCTCCCAGCTCGGTGCGACACCAGCCGGGGCACATGGAATTCACGGCCATGCCAGGCAGGGCAACGCTGAATTGTTGGGTCAGCATATTCAGCGCTGTCTTGCTGATGCTGTAAGCCGGAGCCCAGGCGGTGGCGGGGCCGGTGAGCTGTCCGGCACCGCTCGCGACGTTGATGATTCGGGGAGCCGAGGAGCGTCGCAGGAGCGGAACGAAGCCCTGAATGAGCCGCAGCGGGGCAATCAGATTCGTCTCGAGCGTGGCCCGCAGGATCTCGGCGCTGAGGTTCAAGGCGGTCCCCTCGGGATCCAGCAGTACCGCGGTGTTGTTGACCAGGACATCCAGCCGTCCAAATTTTTCGTCGACGGCCTGGGCGGCGGCCATGATGGAATTACCCGAGGTCACCTCCAATTCCAGGAACACCGCGTGCGGTCCCAGGTGTCGGATGGCCGACTCGCCGCGGATCCGTCGCCGGCTGGTAATAATGACCCGGGATCCGCGGGCGGAGAATTGGCGGGCGGCTTCAAATCCAATGCCGCGGCTGGCGCCGGTGATCAGGACGACGGGTGCATTCATTTTCTCTGCGGCCGACGCGGGGGCGGTTCGGCCGGCCGCAGACTAAGCCCGGGCCGGCGTCGCTCCCATCAAATCTCCGCGGAACAATCGTTCGTTGTCCCACGGTAAAAAGGAGCTATTCCTTGGGTTCCGGCGGTCGCGGAAAACCCGCCGGTGGGCCCCCGCGGCCCCTCCTCCACAAAACCGCATGCGCGATGCCCTGGTCCATTTGGGCCGCCGGATTATCCCGGCGGTGGTTGATTTTATTCAGCGCACCGGGCCGGAGCATTCGGTGTCAGTTGGGGCGTCGAAGGCGGACACCGAGGCGCAATTCGAAGCGCTGGCCCGCGAATTGTTTGCCGTGCAATACGCCTTGAACCGGCCCTTTCAATCGTTGTGTCGCAGCCGGGGTGTGGCGCCCGACACGCTGCGAAGCTGGACGGAAATTCCGGCGGTGCCGACCGCGGCCTTCAAGGATCTGGAAGTAACCTGTCTGCCGGCGTCCGAGCGGAGCGTGGTGTTCCACTCAAGCGGAACGACGGGGGCGTTGCGGGGGCGGCATTTCCATAGTGTGGAGTCCCTCGTCGTGTATCGACAAAGCGCCCTGTCTTGGTTCCAGGCGCATGTCCTCGCGGGAGATGCGGCGGCCGAAAGTTCCGCCGCTGTTGCCGGGTCGGCGCCCGCCTTCCTGGCGTTGACGCCGCCCGCTTCCCGGGTGCCTCATTCCTCGCTGGTCTACATGTTCGATGCGGCCGTAAGGGAATTTGGCGCGCCGGACTCGGTGTTTGCCGGGCGTCTGGATGCCACCCAGGCCTGGGAGTTGGACGGGGATCGGGTGCGGTTGGCGTTGCGAAAATCGATGGGTGCCAACCGCCCGCTCTATCTGTTGGGCACGGCCTATAATTTTGTGCAATTGCTGGATCTGTTGGCGGCCGGCAACCTCCGGTATCGACTGGCGGCCGGCTCGCGGATCCTCGAGACGGGCGGTTACAAGGGCCGGACCCGCGCGGTCCCCAAGCCCGAGTTGCACGCGTTGCTCACACGTCACCTGGGCATTCCGGCCACGCGCATCGGCTGTGAATACGGCATGTGCGAGCTGTCCAGCCAGGCCTACGACCAGCCCGCGGGCGCGCAGCGGCATTTGTCGTTTCCCCCCTGGGCGCGCGTCCGCGTGGTGTCGCCGGAAAACGGCAGAGCGGTGCCGGACGGACACCCCGGGGTGATCACAATCCTGGATCTTGCCAACGTCGGCTCGGTTGCCGCCGTGCAGACCGGGGATCTCGGCATCCGTTGGGCGGATGGAAGCTTTGACCTGCTGGGGCGAGGCGAATCCGCGGAACCCAAGGGGTGTTCCTTGAATTAAATGCCTCCGCGCTCGTCCATCGGATCCCAATTGGAATGACGCTTCCCGATCTCTTTCTGGCCGACCTCGGGCCCGGACTGGAACTCTCGCCCCAGACGGTGCGCGACGCCGCTTTTGCCATCCGTCGCAACCGCGAACACTGGTTGCGTCGTCAACGCACCCGCATGCTGGTGGAATTGCTGGCCTTCGCCGCCGGCCAGTGGCTGGATCCCCGGAACCTCTTTCGGCTGCGGGCCTTGGAGGCAGGGGTGGCCGATTCGGGTTTCGGTCCGGGGACGCTGGCGCGGGGGTTGGATGCTTTTTTGAGCAACCTGTCCGTGGAACATCTGGAGGCGTTGATTGTTCAGGATCTGGGTGACCTCAAGCGATTGGATGGCTTTGTGGGCACGATGCCCGAGTTGCGTGGGGGGCGACGGAGTCTGGCCCATGGACCGGAACTATTGGGGCATTTTTGTGCGGGCAATCTGCCCGTGCCCGCGCTGGTGAATCTGGTTTTGGGGGTGCTGACCAAGTCGGCCCAGTTCTTCAAGTTGCCATCCCGCGGGGGCCTGATTCCGCGGCTCTTCGCCCATTCACTGGCGCAATTGGAACCGAAACTCGGTGCCTGCCTGGAATTCGCCGGGTGGCCGCGGGAACGGTCGGACCTGGACGACGCGCTGCTGGCGGAGGCCGATTGTGTCACCGCCACCGGCTCCGATGAACGGGTGGAAAACCTTCGCCGGCGAATGCCGGCCCGGACCCGTTGTGTCACCTACGGGCATCGGGTGAGCTTCAGCTACATCGGTGCGGAGATGCTCACAGTCTATGGACTCAAACGGCTCGCGACCGAGGCCGCCGTGGACGTGGTGGCCTGGAATCAACAAGGGTGTCTTTCACCCCATGTGATTTACGTTCAGGAAAACGGCGTGATCTCGCCGGATGGATTTGCGGTGGCGCTGGCCGAACAATTGGCGCGCTGTGAGATGACGGAGCCACGGGGTGAATTGGAGCCCGGGGAGGCCCTGGCCATACAAGCCCGCCGTTCCGTCTACGAAATGCGTCGCGCATCAAATGCCGCCCCGCGGGATCGCGCCCGGGACGAGTCGGTATTCTATTCCCCAGCGCCCACGGTCCAGCTCTGGCAGAGTGAAGGATCCACGGCGTGGACCATCGTCCTGGACTCCGATCCCACCTTCAAAACCTCCTGCCTGAACCGTTTTGTCTACATCAAGCCGGTGAAAGAGTTCGCGGCCGTGCTGCGGTTTGCGGAACCGATCCGGCCGTTCCTCTCGACTGTGGCCCTGGCGGGATCGGACGAAGTGGTGGAGGTGCAGGCGGTCGAGCTGGCCCACTGGGGGGCGACCCGAATCTGTCCGCTCGGGCGGATGCAGACGCCTCCGCTGCCCTGGCGGCACGACGGTCGGCCGAGTTTGGGGGAACTCGTTCGCTGGACCGATCTGGAATCGTAGATTCCCAATTTCATGGAACTCAGAAAAACCTTTCAAATCGAGGCGGCTCACCGCCTGCCAAGCGTCCCGCCGGGGCACAAATGCGGGCGCCTGCACGGACACAGTTTCGTCATCGAGATTGGTCTGGTCGGCCCCGTGGGTGTGCAGACCGGATGGGTGATGGACTACGCCGACATCAAGGCGGCCTTCAAACCGTTGTATGACCGGTTGGACCACAACTACCTGAACGAATTGCCGGGCTTGGAGAATCCCACCAGTGAGCGTCTGGCCGTCTGGGTCTGGCGGGAACTGAAGCCGAGATTGCCTTTGCTGACGGAAGTGGTGGTGGCGGAAACCTGCACCAGCCGGTGCGTTTACCGAGGTGAATTGGAGTAGGCGAAGGCCCTGGTTTCACCGGGGAACCACCGCTTGAGCCATTGCGTGGCGGGTCAAATGGGCTAGGGTGCTTTAGTTTTTATCGAATAACATGCCTGAGGAAAACAACACGCCTCCCGGAGATCGCCGACCCGGCGAACCCCGGATGCAGGCCAAGACGTGGATTCTGCTGATCGCTTTGGCGGCTGTGGTGCCGGCTCTGATGTTCGCCAATGCCCGGCGCGGGACTGCGTCCAAGGAGGTTTCCTACAAGGAGATCCTGGAATACGCGAAGGAGGGGCGAATCAAGGGTGGGGTGATGCGTCGGGTGGAAGGGACCGGGAGCTATGAGGTGAGCGGCAAACTGGTCGAGGTGGAGGGCGGAAAGACCAACTATACGCCCATCCATACCCAAATGACCCTTACGGACGCCGTGGCGGACCGCCTGCAAATGGAAGGTATCCAAACGGCGCCGTCGTCCGGAGTGTGGATCCCTGGATTGGTCAACCTGCTCCTGACTTTTGCCTGTCTGGGAGCGCTTTTTTACTTCTTCATCTTCCGGCAGATTCGCAATGCCGGCCGTGGGGCACTCAATTTTGGAAAGTCCAAGGCGCGCCTGCTGAGCAAGGATCGCAACAAGACCACGTTCAAGGACGTGGCCGGCGTGGAGGAGGCCAAGGATGAGGTGGCGGAATTGGTGGAATTCCTCAAGGATCCCAAGCGCTTTCAGAAACTCGGCGGACGCATTCCGAAGGGCATTCTGATGGTCGGGCCGCCCGGAACGGGCAAGACCTTGATCGCGAAGGCGATTGCCGGTGAAGCGGACGCCAGTTTCTTCAGCATCAGCGGATCCGATTTCGTGGAGATGTTTGTCGGCGTGGGTGCCAGCCGGGTGCGCGACATGTTTGAGCAGGCGCGAAAGAACACCCCGTGCCTCATTTTCATTGATGAAATCGACGCCGTGGGTCGCTCCCGGGGACACGGTCTGGGCGGCGGCAACGATGAGCGCGAGCAGACGTTGAATGCGCTTCTGGTCGAGATGGACGGTTTCGACACCCAGGAAGGCATCATCATCATCGCGGCGACGAATCGTCCGGACGTGCTGGATCCCGCCTTGCTGCGACCGGGTCGCTTTGACCGGCAGGTGACGGTCAATCTTCCTGATGTCCGGGGCCGTGAGGCGATTCTCAAGGTGCACGCCAAAAACGTGAAGCTGGATGTTTCGGTGGACCTCTCGGTGATTGCCCGGGGCACCCCGGGATTTTCCGGGGCTGAGTTGGCCAACCTGCTGAATGAGGCGGCCTTGTTGGCAGCGCGAACGGGGAAGAAATCGATCAGCATGCCGGAGTTGGAGGAGGCCCGCGACAAGGTGCGGTGGGGTCGCGAGCGACGGAGCATGGCGATGACCGAAGACGAAAAGCGCCATACGGCCTGGCATGAGGCGGGACACGCTTTGGTCAATGTGCTTCTCAAGCAGACGCATCCGCTGCACAAGGTTACCATCATCCCGCGCGGGCGTGCTTTGGGGCTGACCATGATGCTGCCGAAAAACGACATTCTCAGTCAACGCCGGAAGCAGTTGATGGATGAACTGGCTGTGATCATGGCCGGCCGGATCGCCGAGGAGTTGGACGCGGACGATATTTCCAGCGGCGCCGCGGGTGATATCCAGATGGCCACCGCGACGGCGAAGGCGATGGTGATGCACTGGGGCATGAGCGACAAGCTGGGCATGGTGCTCTACGGCGAGTCCCAGGAGTACGTTTTCCTCGGGCGCGATATGATGCGCTCCAAGGAATACAGCGAACGCACGGCGCAGGAGATTGATGCCGAGGTGAAGCGGATCATCGATGAATCCTATGAGCGGGCCCGAGCGGTTATTAATTCCCATCGGACCGAACTGGAATTGATCGCCAAGGCGTTGCTCGAGCAGGAGACTCTGGAAGGGTGGCAGGTCGAGGAAATCATCCGCACCGGTAAGTTCACCACACCACCGGCTCAGCCGAAGGACGTGGAGCCGCCGTCCGGGGCGCAGGCCGTGACTCCGTTGCCGGAGATCATCAAGCCGCTCCCACCCAAGATCAGCGGGCTGACCAGTCCAGCGCCCTCGCCAGCGTAAACGGCGGGAACGGATCCATTGCTTCCGGGCTGTCGACGAAAGTTTGGCAGCCCGGTTTTTTTGCAGTTGGCACTGCGCGTCGGCGATCCCTGGGACGATCGGCATCCGGAGGTGCCGGACGTTTCCCTGGGCGATGGCAATCCACCGGTCCGGGTTCGACTATTTCTCGCCGGTGTGATTCCTCCGCGTGACAACCGTCAGAAAACCGCAACAATCGGTGGGTGATCTCCAAAATGCTTTCGCGCGGGTTGGCGGCGGGATGTCTGCTTTGTCTGGCACCCGGACTCCTGGGTTCTCCGGTTGAGGAAATGACCGGCGCGGCCAGGAATTTTCTGGCTGCCTTGACTCCGGAACAACGGGCCAAGGCCACGTTCGCCGTCGATGCCGACGAGCGGCAAAACTGGCATTTTATTCCCAAGGAGAGGCTCGGCTTGACGCTCAAGGAAATGGCCCCGGCCCAGCGGCATCTGGCCTTCGCCCTGCTGAATTCCGGACTCAGCTCCAAGGGATACGTCAAGGCCACCACCATCATGTCGTTGGAGCAGATTCTGCAGGAAATGGAGGGTCCCAACCGGCGCTTCCCCCGGGATCCGGAACTGTATCATTTCAGTATTTTTGGCACGCCGGACGCGGGTGGCACCTGGGGCTGGCGGGTTGAGGGACATCATTTGTCGCAGAATTTTACCATCGTCGACGGTGCGTTTGCCTCCGCGACCCCCAACTTCATGGGCACCAATCCAGGGGAGGTCAAGCAGGGGCCGCGGGCCGGTCTGCGCGTGCTCGGGGCGGAAGAGGATCTGGCGCGGTCGCTCGTAAAATCCCTGACGGAGGCGCAGCGGCAGCAGGCGGTGTTCAGTCAACTGGCTCCGGAAGATATCGTCACGGGCGCAGCCCGGGTGGCGGCGATTACGAATCAGGTGGGCGTGATGGTGGGCGAACTGAACCTGGGCCAGCAATCGATCGTTGACCAGATCCTTAGGGAATACTGTGGTCGACTGCGCGGCGAACTGGCGGCGGCGGATTTGGCGCGCCTGGATGCTGCCGGTCGCGGGCAGATTCGTTTCGGCTGGGCGGGTGGATTGGAACGCGGCGAGAAGAACTATTTCCGCCTGCAAGGCCCGACGTTTCTATTGGAATACGACAACACGCAGAATGACGCCAACCACGCGCATTCCGTCTGGCGCGACTTCGAGAAGGACTTTGGGCGGGACGTCTTGAAAGCCCATCTCGAACGCGGTCATCAAAAATGAGGAGCGGCTCCCGGCGACTTCGGATACGTTCAATCCTCTTCGTTCCGACGACTGGGAATGAACATTCGGCCCAAACCAAAGAAGGCGGTCATCATGCTGGTGAGGTCCAGCCAGGCGGTGGCATTGAGCATGCGCCGGATTGGGCGCGTTTCCTCGGCCTGGATCACTCCGGTTCGCAGGAGTTCGCGCGAGGCCATGCGGTTGGCATCGAATTCAACCGCCATCGTTACCAATTGCAGCAGGACAAATCCGAGGTAGATCGCGACGCCGGTCAGTCCCAGCATGGGCGACATCTGGTCTTCGGAAAAATACCCAAAGCCAATCAGTGCCAGAACGAGAATCGTGATCCAGCGTGCCGATCCCACGACCAGCATCCGCAGCCGGAAAAAACGGTGTTCCGATTTGAACTGGCGGGCGTGCGCCACGACATGGGCCGCCACCGCCACGGCCGCCACGGAGCGTCCCATGGCCACCGCGTTGGAGAGAAAGACGCAGCGACGGCGGGGATCGTAATGGTCGCTCAATTGGTGGTTGGTCTCGTAAAGCTCGATGTTGGCCATCCCGCTTCGATCCAACAGGACGCGGGCGGCTCGCGCGCCGGTCACCTTTCCTAGAATGGGTACCTGGGAAAACCGGCGGAACGCGCTGCCAAATCGCCAGTGGGCAAAAATGGAGATGAGAATTCCCGGAAGGAAAACCAGCAACCAGAGGTTTCTAGAGAAGAGCAAGTCGAGCATGTCAATTCCGCGCGCCAACAAGGCAACCACAGGGACCGGCTACGTTGGAACAGCCGCCGCCTCAGGGAAAGTTTTGGTTCCACGTAATATTATTCCGGGTGGGGGGACAAAGTTCTTGGGCGGGTCGATCAAAAACGGGGACACCCGGACATGGCGGAACCACCCGGCGCCCGCGACAACGCGCGAGCGTTTGGGAGCGCGGGTGGCGGGGGCGGCGAAGTCACCGCTTTGGATTCGAGTGCCCGACAGCGAATCGAGATCCGGAGAAACACCGACGCGTCGGTTGAAGCGCGGTGACTCCTTCGAATCCGTCCCCGCTCTCCTGGACCTGGCGGATATACCCGGCGCCGCCGGACCTTTGCCGGATCCTCTCCTCAGGGAATGGGGCGCAGGTAGACGTTTTTGAACGACACCACGGAGTTGTGCGCCTGCAATTCGATGGAACCCGTTGGAACCAGCGGCTGGGTTCGGTCCCAATAATTTTCCAGCGTCAGACTGTTCACCACCAACTCACCGTTCAGGAAAACGGTGACCTTTTCGCCGAGCATCAGGATGCGGAACCGATTCCACTGTCCGGGAGGTTTGTCGGCGAGGACCAGCGGGCCGGTGGGTGATTTGGTGTTGTTGTAGAGTCCACCGGAACCTTCCTTCTTAGGATTGCCTTGGGCGTTGACATCCCAGATCTGGACCTGGGGCGCGCCCCGGAGGTAGATGCCGGAATCGGCCAGTGGGGTCACCATCCAATCGACAAAGAGTTCGTAGTTGGCGTAGTCGCCGGACGTGCAGAGATTTTCGTAGCCGGCGCCGTGATAGGTGAGGGTGCCGTTCTCGACCTTCCAGTCGCGGCGCATGATTTCGTCGGCCTTGGCCTGCGCCACACCCAACTCAGCCGCACTCAGCTTGGCCCGTTTGACCGGATCCGCGGCCAACCCTTTCCAACCGCTGAGATCGTGTCCGTTGAACAGGGACTTGAAACCAGCGGGTGCAGTATTTTCCACCGTCGGCTGGGGAGGCAATTCGCGGATCCGGATGTTGCGGAACTCCACGTGGTCGTCGTGACCCAGAAAGCCAATGTGCCCGCGTTCACGGAGCAGGCCGGGATGTTTCTGGAGTTTTTGGACATCGGCCACGGAGTTCAGATCCGCGTTGAGAATCTGCTGACCGTTGACCGTCACCTCAATGTGCCGTCCGCGGGCGACGACCATTTCGGTATTCCACTGACCCACGGGTTTCAGCGCACCGCGTTTGGCGGCAATGCAGTCGTAGACGCTGCCGTGAAACTGTTCCGGGCGGAGTTTCCCGTATTTCTGCTCGGCACCGGATTCCTCCAGCACCTGGAGTTCGATGCCGGAATAGGCGATGTCGCCCGCCAGTGGTGCGCGGATGCCGATGCCGTTGTTGGCGCCAGGTTCGGCCAGGAGGAACTCGAATCGGAGATCGAAATCACCATACTCCTTTTCGGTGAGGAGATTCCCGTGCACGCCAGGTTCGGCCACGATGGCGCCGTTGCGGACGTGATAGCCTTGGTCCGCCTTGCCGACAAAAGTCCAGCCGTTGAGAGTCTGGCCGTCGAACAAACTCACGAACCCGGCGCCGACTTCACTGGGATGAGCCTTGCTGTGCGAGTGGGTCAGAACTCCGGAGCGGCCGGAATCGTAGGTGCAACCCGACGCCAGGACGGCCAGGCCGAAGACGAGTGTTTTGAAAGCTTTCATGAGGAAACGGCGGTAGCGTCGTCAGCCGATATGCGGCGAACAAGGCGAAAGACGGTAAAACACCGCTGAAAATTTACATCGGCAACGGGCCCGAGTCGTGTCTACGCTTCGCCCATGCTGCTCACCGCCGCAGAATTGGAATCGCTCCACCGCCTGTTGCACCGGTCACCGCATTCGCTGCTGGGACTCCACCCCGGCGGCCCCGGCCTGGTGGGGCGCGCCCAGATTCCCGACGCCGTCCGCGTTGAACTCGTGCCCACGCACGAACCCCGGCAGCCGCGGTTTGAACTCAAACGGCTGGGCGACACCTGCGTCTTTGAAGGAACCACGAAGGCGGCCAAATCCGTCTACGCGTATGATCTCGTGGTCACGGACTCCTCCGGCCGCCAGCGCCAGCACCGGGATCCGTATTCTTTTTTGCCCACACTGGGCGATCAGGATTTGCACCTGTTTGGCGAGGGGAATCATCGCCGGCTCTATGATCGGTTGGGGGCGCATCTGGATCGCATCGATGGCGTGGACGGCTGCGCGTTTGCGGTCTGGGCGCCGAATGCGCGCC
>JAYTHD010000232.1:0-1970 GCA_043732975.1 Verrucomicrobiota bacterium | reverse complement strand
AATGTCCGCCGGTGCCCATCCGTTTGTTGGCCAATGCCGATTGCCGGGCGTTGGTGCCGGACTTTTCCTCACTCGCCCACGCGGACTGCGCGGCGCCGGGCGAACTGTCGATCACCCAAACCCCGGCCGCGGGAACCGGGCTGACCGTGGGGGTTCATGTCATCAAACTGAAAGCCTGCCGCGCCGGCGCCGCCGTGTCCGGCGCCCCGATCTGCGTCGAGTGCGACCTCACGGTCATCGTTTGTTCGACCCCTCAAATCGTCTGTCCCATGCCGATCACCGTGAACTGCTCGCCGGACGGCGCGCAGGTCCATTTCAAACCCATCGCCACGGATCCTTGTGGCGACACCACTTCGTTGGTCGTGAGCTGCCAGCCGCCGAGCGGAAGTGTCTTCCCGGTGGGCACGACGACGGTGGTTTGCACCGCCGTCAACAGCTGCGGCATTTCCGCCACCTGCAATTTCACAGTGACGGTCACTGGCCAGTCGACGCTGTCGACTTTCCCGGGGGGCGTGGACGACAATTTCGCCGCGCCCACCGAGCCGGCCTCGCCCGGTCTTTGTTTGCTGCAGGCCGGCTTGAGTGTGGGCAAGCCCTTTGACGACTTGACGGCCACGCGCCGCTGGGGCCACACCCTGGCCGGTTTGCCGGCCAACATCACGGGCGCGCGCCTGATCATCGGGATGCAGCCCCTGGGGCCGTTCGCGGGTCTCGATAAGATCCATCTGGGTCTGAGCAATTGTGTGCCGGCGAAGTGGGCCTGGACCTCCGGCATCGCCCAACTCCCCGGGTCCGGTGGCACCTGGACCGCCAACGGGCGGGTGGTTTTTGTGCTGGATCTCGCCAATCTTCCCGGCGGCGCGAACAGCCTGATCGGTTTGCTGAACCAGGCCCATCAACTCGACGTGATGACGGATGGCGCCACACGCGTGGATTTCTGCCGCCTGGAAGTCCTGCATTGCGGCAGCAGTGGCCACTTCGCGGGCATTCCCTTCGTCCTGCGCGACGCGATCGTCCGCTACACGCCGCTCGGCATTGAGTTTCTGCCGCCCGATCCGTCAGCGCCACCGGCGCCGCCGCCGCCCTGGCACGTCGACTTCGAGCTGGTCGACGACCGTGTGCTGCAGTTCGATTTCCCGCGGGTCGAGTGTAATTCCGTCGGGAGCCATCAGGGATTGGTGACCGATTGGAAGCCCAATCAGGACACCGTGGCGACTCTGAAGTTTACGCCCAACGCCACCCCGGCGCGGACGGACATCTCCATGAAACAACCGGACAATTCCACTGGCAATCCGGTGGAGGTTTATCGCAACGGTCAGCTGGTGACCCGGCGTTATTTCTCGGGCCCGATCCCCAGCGGCGTCACCGTTCCCAACAGCACGTGCCTCTTCTCCATGGGCTTTGGCGCCGGCTATTTCTTCGCCGATTTCACCGCGAGCGCCTCGATCACCTTCCTGCCTGGCGGTGAGGTGGTCTCGGGTGACGACGCCGCCACCGTGGTCGGCGATCGCATCGAGCTGGGCTATGTGACCACCGTCAAGGCACCGGGCAGCGGGCCGATCATCGTGCAGATTGGTGGCCTCCTGCCGCTGCTCCGCGTGAGCGATGTGCGGGTGTTGCCCGCGGTGGAAAAGCCCAAGGCGTGCATTGCCATCGAATGTCCACCGGGTCTGGTGATTCCGTGTGAGCAGGTGTCGGGCGCAGTGGTGAATTTCGAGGTCAAGGTGGCCGACTTCTGCGGCCGGCGACCGACGGTGGTTTGCACCCCGCCCTCCGGCTCCGTGTTCCCACCCGGAGTTACCTGGGTCCATTGCGTGGCCACGGATGGCTTGGGGAATCGCGCCCAGTGCCGCTTCCCGGTTCAGGTGAAGGACACAACGCCACCCGTGATCCAGATTCCCCGGCGCGTGATCGTTCCCTGCACGTCGCCCAAGGGTGCGGTGGTCGATTATGCCGTCGGCGCCTCGGAC
>JAYTHD010000231.1:0-3294 GCA_043732975.1 Verrucomicrobiota bacterium | reverse complement strand
GTCCAGCAACTTTCCGGCGGCGAAAGGCGCCGCGTGGCCATTGCGCGTGCCCTGGTGGGTCGCCCGGACCTGCTGCTGCTCGACGAACCCACCAACCATCTCGACACCGATTCCGTCGAGTGGATCACGGAGTTTCTCGCCAGTTATCCCGGCGGCCTGCTGGTGGTCACCCATGACCGGCATTTCCTGGACGAGGTCACCAACGTGATGGTGGAACTGCGCAACGGCGTGTTCGACCGCTACGTCGGTGGCTACACGGATTACCTCATTCAACGCGGTGAAAAGCTGGCGTCCGAGGAACGCGTGGAACATAAACGGCAGATGTTTCTCCGCCGGGAAATCGATTGGGTGCGACGTCGTCCCAAAGCGCAAACCGGGAAAAGCAAGGTCCGGCTGGAGGCGTTTTTCGAGGTCGAGGCCGATGCCCCGCCGGCGACGGAAGCGGAGATGGAACTGGTCGTCCCGCCACCGCCGCCCATCGGCAACCGGGTGGTCGACCTGTTCAACGTGGGGATTCGACTGGGTGGCCGGCAACTGATCAGCGGACTCAATCTGCGTTTTGCCGCCGGCACCCGGATCGGCATCACGGGACGCAACGGGCTCGGCAAGACGACGCTGCTGCGGCTCATTCTGGGCGAGTTGGCGCCGACGGAAGGGGACGTGAAGATCGGTTCGCTCACCCGCTTCAATTACATCGATCAGGGACGGCTGCACCTGGACGATACCAAGACCGTGCTGGACGAAATCAGCGAGGGCGGGGATTTTGTGAACTGGGGCGATACCCGGCTGAGTGTGCGGGCGTATTTGCGACGCTTTCTTTTCGCCGAAGACCGGATCATGACCACGATCGGCAAGTTGAGCGGGGGCGAACGCAGTCGTCTTCTGTTGGCCAAGATTCTCAAGCGGGGCGGCAATTTTTTGGTGTTGGACGAGCCGACCAATGATCTGGACCTGCCCACGTTGCGGGTGCTCGAGGAGGCGTTGATCGGGTTTCCCGGGTCGGTCTGCGTGGTGAGTCATGATCGTTATTTCCTGGACCGTGTCTGCACCGGGATCGTGGCGTTCGAGGGCCAGGGGCGGGTGGTTCTGAGCGAGGGGAATTACGAGTACTACGTGGAAAAGAAACGCCGCGCTGCCGCGGCGCTGGCGGCCAGCGCCAGAAATCCGGCCTCGGCACGCGACAAATCCAGCCCGGGCCCCGGACCGGTCGCGGTTCCTTCGTCGGCCCCGGTCCCGGTCCAAGCCCAAGCGAAGGGACGAAAACTTTCCTTCAAGGAGCAACGCGAATTGGACGGCATGGAAGCCACCATTCACGAGGCCGAAACAAAGGTTGCCGAATTGGAGACGCTGTTTGCCGACCCGGAATTCCATGTGAAGCACGGACGTCGTCGCACGGAATTGTTAAAGGAATTGGAGCTGGCGAAGGCGCGCACGGCCGCGCTCTTTGGTCGCTGGGAGGAACTGGAAGCGCGTCGGGCCCAGGGAGGTTGATTTACGCATCGGAAGCCGCATACGTACAGCAACTCCAGGATTCAAATTCTCATTTATGCATCCACTCATCAAGGACCTCTGCGGCACCGACCCGGAAAGGGTGGCTGCGGCCCTGCAAGCGGCGAGTTCCATGCGGGACGAACTGTTGCCGGAAATCATCATCGAACTGATCCGCTTGGCCGAAGATCCGGAGAGCTGGGAAGAGGATTCGGACTCCCCCATTTTTCTCTATTATCTTGGTGCGGAATGGCGGGACTCGCGGGTTTATGACCTGTTGATCCGGGCCCTTTCCCTGCCGGCGGAGCGGATTAGGGAGGTGCTGGACGATTTTTTGAGTTCCGGGGCGCCGCGGGTGCTGGCGGATACCTGGAGTGGAGATTTGGCAAAGCTGGAGGCTCTCGCGATGGTGCCCGGGGCCGATAGTTTCGCGCGCGGTGCGGCGCTCAGTGCGGTGACGATGCTCATGGATCGTCAGTTGATCCCCCAAGCCAAGGGATACGCTTTCTTCGAGCGGGTCACGACCGATCTGGATCCCAAGGACGACGGAGACGTGGAATTTGCCAGCCTGCTGGTCAGCAACCTGCTGGACATGCGTGCCGTGGAGATGCGGGGATTGATCGAAAAGCTTTATGATCAGAAGCTGGCCGATCCCGGGTGGTCAGGATCCAAGGAAGAGGTGGTTGCCCTACTGCTGGATCCGACGTCGCCAATCCAAGCGATTTCCCAACCCATTGCGAGCGCCTGGGAGGCCGTGCGCCAGTGGAGTTTTTTTTCGCCGGAGGAGGCCCATAAGCGATGGGGCAGTGATAAGGTATTGGAGGGAGTGATCGAGCGTCCGGTCAGGGACCCGATTTTGCCGAATCCCCCGTTCCTGGCGCCGCCTGTTCCGGGGCGCAATGACCCGTGCTCGTGTGGCAGTGGCAAGAAATATAAGAAATGCTGCGGCTAAGCGCATCACTGAATACCCCGCACAACCCACTCCCCCCCACTCCCCTCAGCCCCGCGCCGCCGGATGCCGTCTGCCGATTTTGATTTTGTCCTGCCCCCGGAGTTGATCGCCCAACAGCCGGCACCGACCCGCGATGGCAGTCGTCTCCTGGTCCTGCACCGGTCGCTTCGCCAATGGGAACATCGGCGCTTCAGCGATTTGTCCGAATACCTGCGCGCTGGTGATCTGCTGATCTTCAATGATTCGCGGGTGTTTCCGGCCCGCTTGCGCGGTGTCAAAAGGGATACCGGTGGTGCCTTTGAAATCCTCCTGCTGGAACCGGTCGCACCGCTGACGTGGTGGTGTCTGGCGCGACCGGGAAAGAGCCTGCGTCCCGGAACCCGGCTGAATTTCCTGCATCCTTCAGCGGAGCCACCCGGGATCCTGGCGAAATTGACGGCGGAGGTGCTGGAAGTGAATGCCGAGGGGCACCGGTTGCTGCGTTTTG
Source organism: Verrucomicrobiota bacterium (assembly GCA_043732975.1). Lineage (GTDB taxonomy): Bacteria > Verrucomicrobiota > Verrucomicrobiia > Limisphaerales > UBA9464 > CANIZL01. Next base: position 367 of record JAYTHD010000231.1, on the reverse strand, counting down.
CCGGGACGGAGGATGTCTTCCGGGACGCGGAGGAACTGGGCGAGATTCCGCTCCCGCCCTATATCTCACGGCCGCCCGGTGGTGGAAATGCTGCGGACCGGGAGCGGTATCAAACCATCTACGCGCGGGAAGCCGGCTCCATCGCGGCGCCCACGGCCGGTCTGCATTTTCAGCCGGACACCCTCGACCAACTCCGGGCGCGCGGGGTGGAACTGGCCTTTGTGACGCTGCACGTCGGATTGGGAACGTTTGCCCCCGTCAAAGTGATGGAGCTGTCCGACCATGTGATGCACGAGGAACGTTACCGCGTTCCGGCCGCCACGGCCGAGGCCGTTCGTCGCGCCAAGGCGGAGGGTCGCCGGGTCAT
>JAYTHD010000230.1:0-5908 GCA_043732975.1 Verrucomicrobiota bacterium | reverse complement strand
CAACTCCCCGACCGGCGGCGCCGACGGCGTCCCGGGTGGAACCACCGAGGACCAGGTCTGCCAATTGGCCATCGTCTCGTTCCAAACCAGTGTGTCAGGAAGAACGATTCCCTGCGCCACCAATCGGCTCAGCTCCGAGTCGTCGACCGGCCCGCGTTGCTGGCCGGATGCTGCATAATACCAGTTCATGCTAGAAAAGTTGCGGACGATTGACGGCGGGAATGTGTGGTCCGGGTGTGCCCGAGGGAAATTGGAATTTACCCGCTCAATTCCGGAGCCCGTCCCCGCCTCCCGCCCGGCCCATCCGCCCGGGCGATCGACCCATCGTCACAAAATGCAATTTCCTTTTTGACCGTCGGCACGGGGACCGGATACTTTCACCCTTCAGTCATAATTTATGAGCACAAAATACGTTCCTACGATTAGCTCCGGCATTGCCGGTCCGCTGGGTGTCCTCCACCTGCCCCGGCTCTGGATGAAGGTGTCCCTCGAAGCCGCCGGCAAACTGGCTGACGGCTATCCCGGCATCGGTGCGGGCTACGACTCGATGGTCATCGGCGCGCTCGGTTTGAATGCCGACGCGGTGAAGGCGTTCATCAAGGACCACAAGCCCACCTATCCGCAGTTCGAGGCCTGGATCCGCAAGCAACCGGCCGTCCACCTCGACAAGGCCACCATCCACAAGCTCAACGTCGCCATCGCCGGCTACATCCACTCAGATGAGACCCGCAAGGGCATCCTCACGGCCAATGGTTTGCCGGATGACGGCTCGTCGCTTCCCGACGCCGTGAACCTGAACAACCTCGACGACTGGAATGAATTCCACGCTTCGGTGTTGAAGTAACCTTCACGCTGTTCCTTCAAACCGACGCGCCGCCAAGCCCGTCGGTTTTTTCCTGCCCAAAGCGAGCGGATCGCCTGCCATTTGATAACCCGGCACTCGCGAGGACTCTCGTACCACCCGTTGTGGCCGGAGGCCGGGATGAAAGGTGGCGCGAGGCTCCGCCGAGCTAGTCCCCTCAATCACGGACGGTGTCGGCGCGCTGCCCGATCTACCAATGCGCTCCCCCTAAATCAATCGACCCCGGAAGCGGTGGCTTCCGGGGTCTTCATTTTGGGTGTGCTCCGCCGCTCACGCCGCCAGCGGAGTTTCCTTCCGCAGCATCACGCCGAGCAGACCTTCCACGAGACCTCCGCTGGCGCCGCTCCCATTCACAGCAACGTCGGGCACGATGCGGACATTGCGCTCGCCCACGATCTGCATCATCTGCACGAGCGTGTAGCCCTGGGCACCGAGGGCCTCCACGCCGGCGCGATAGGCTTCGGCCTTGGCACCACCCGTGGCCCGGATGGCTTCGGCTTCACCGAGCGCGCGCAGGCGGGTGGCTTCGGCTTCGCCGGTGGCCTGCTTCACGTGGGCGTTGGACTTGAGCTCGGCAATGTTGACCCCCTGCTCCGCCCCGACCACCTGGTGCTGGATGTCGGCCAGCGAGGTCTGCCGCACGAGTTGCTGGCGCTGCACCTGGGCGGCTTCCTGCACCTCGTACGTCTTGCGCTGTTCCTCCGCGATCTTGCGGTCCGTCTGGGTCTGCATGAGTTCGGCCGGCGGATTGATGTCGCCAATGAGCGTGTCAATCGCCTGCACGTCATACGCGCCAATAGCGGTGCGGATGTGATCGGCGGCCTCGGTCTGCCGCTGACTGCGCGCGCTCAGGAAATCGAGCACGGTGTAATCCTGCGCCGAATTGCGGAAGTAATTGCCGACAATCGGCTGTAATACGTGGTCGACCAGATTCTGCATCGAGCCGACCCGCGAGATGACCTTGGGGGCGTCGAGCGCGCCCACATGGATGATCTGCGAGACGTCCAGGTTGAACGCAAAGCCGTCGCGCGATCGGACCGTGATGGACGAAAGCTTGGCATCGAAGTGATGCGCCTCGGTGCGCGACGCCCAGTTGAGCACGATGTTCGTCGTGGGGACGCGCTCCACCTTCATCACGCGGGTGTTCAACGGGTGCTTGCCAGGATACAGCGGCGACACCCACACGCCCTTGTGGCCGACGTCCACGAGATCGCCGTGCTTGAAGTCCGTGCCGCTCACATCGACATGCGCGGAACCGACAAACGAGATCACGACGCCGACCGAGCCGATGGGAACCTCCATCATCGGCACCTGCTCCACCTGCGCGAACCATGGATTGAGATTCCAACTGCCACTCAGCAACACCTGTTCCTGCAGGCCGCGACGTCCGCCCCCGGCGAGGAACGCCTGTGCATCCTGGAAATTATCGTGATTCGCAATCGTTGGACCGGCGATCTCACCGGGTTCGATGGGCCGTCCGTCCAGGGTGGTCACGATCCCCACCATGTCGGGTTCGACCCGCTGGACGAGCAGGGACCCGGGCGCCATGCCATGGGTCGCCGCCTGCACGGCGGTAATGACAGTGAAGAGTGCTGTGTTGATACGGTAGGTCCCGGCGGTGAGGAGGCCCAGTTGCCGTCCGCGCTCCCCTCCGTGGACAAGAAACTTCCGTGCATCCTGATAGCTGTCGCACTCGACCACCTGACCCAGCATCCGTTCCGCCGGAATGGCCATCCCATCCGCGGCAACGACGAGCGCGATCTCACCGGGTGCGACCACAGTGACCGGCACCTTGAGGACCTGATACTGCCAGCGCCAATAACCGAAGTGCAGGCCGGGCGCGAGGGCATCGGCCTGATAGCCGGCCTCCTGTTCCAGAGCCAACAGGCGGCCCGGCGGCAAGGGCCGGGAGGCGAACCGTTTGATGACGACGCCAACCTGGCGTTCGTCGATGAGGACCAGCCCCAGCAGCCAATAGAGCGCGCCGAGACCAAGGAGTATTAAGCCGGCGGTGATGCCCAAACCGGCAGAAGTAATGGCAGCATTCATAACCATCAGAAACACGCCGGGTGATGGCCCGACGCATCTAGGCACGGCGGCACGGCGCCGCCGGGCGGTTTAAGACGGGGTGAACGTGGGTGTCGCGACTTGCGGACCCAGAGGATCGCCCTTCCAGATGCCGACGGAGTTAGCTGACGGGCTCGGTCTTGGAAGTGACCTTGGCCCCGGTTACCCGGTGCCGTGCGCCCCTTCCCCAGCTTGCGCTGAGGATTCTGGTTCCCCCGTGCCGCCCCGCAGGAAGGCGAAGCGGCTTAGGCTGCAACTGACATGACGCTGATAGGCCCGGCCGGTCGAATTGTCAATTTTATGGGAATTCTCTGCGATATAACGGGATCGGGCGATTCCGATCGGTATTATTGCGTACCGAACATACCTGATGTTTGCGCTGTCCACCCTCCATGCGCGAGGAGCCGTGGTTGAAACGGCGCATTTCTCTATTCCTTGGCATCATAGCGCTTGGAGCCGTTCGATTGCTTTTAATGAATCGCAATCTCATTTGCGGCGGAACATTCATAATTCAATTTACTGAACGCATTAGCACAAATACTCATCATGAATCTTTTTCGCCTGCCCCCATCAGCTTTGACCGTGGCACTGCTCGCGGTGCTGGGACTCAAGTCGGATCTGTCCGCCCAGGCCCTCAAAACCAAGGCATCCGACCCGCTCTGCCCCGGACTCGGCTGGCCTGAAATCTTCATGTCATACACGCAACCGAGCGCCCAGTTCCCCACGCAGGACACCGCCCAACTGCCCACACCGGACTGCAACTTCCATGAGTGGTCCTGGGAGGCCTTTGCCTGGGCCGTCGCCCCCGTCGGCGGCCAACCCCGATTTCTAAGCCTGCCAACCCTTGGCGACCTGCTCACCACCCAAGCCGCGGGGCGGTCGCCGGGGCCGCGTGCGTTGCGACTGGGTCTGCGTCCGCATGCCATCACCCAGTCTCCCGAAGGGGCCGGAGCCATTGTCGAGGCGGATGGCAACATGCTGGTCGGGCCGAATGGCTATCCGGTCTATGCCTCCGTGCACATGAACCCCTCCTACCTGGCCACCGCTAAATCCAACTTGATCATCAATGGTGGCTACCTGAAAAACACCAATAGCTATTTCTCAGTCGGCGCCGGGGTCTTCAAGGCCACCTGGTACCGGGTGGACAACGCCAACCAGATTCCGGCCGGGGCGTATACCACCCAAGCCACCGTGCCGATCCTGGCCACGAGCTATACCACAAATAAGACCGCCACCAGTACGACCATCAACATCACCGTCGCCCCGGAGCCCGGCAAAACCACTAATGTGACCGTGGCGCTCGTCGGACTGCATGTCGTCGGTCATACGATCAACCACCCGGAATTCCTCTGGGGCACCTTCGAGCACAACCTGAATTGCCCGGAATCCCCCGACAACTCGTTCCAGACGAGCGGCAGCAGCAAGAAGAATTATACCTTCTACGCGGCCAATACCTCCTATTCGTTGGTGGATCTCGCTGCCAAACCGCCGAAGCTGACCCTCAACCCCGTGATCCAGAAGTTCTCTCCGGTTGTCAATGTCGTGCAACAAAATGCCTGGGGCGGCGAGAATCAGCCGTTTGGGGTCACCAACATCATCAAGCTTAATACCTCGGCCCAATCGCACCTCGCCAACGCCACCAACGCCACCCTGAAGACCTTCGCCAACTATCACCTCATCGGCACCGTCTGGATGACCAACAACACCTACCTCTCCCATCCCAACGCCGGGGCACAGAATGCAATCGGGTCCGTCACCCTCGCGAATTCCACCGCCGAGACGTTCATCCAGTCCGCGACGAATCAGCCTTTGGGCACCGTTTTGAACTGTTTCACCTGTCACAACTATACCTCCTATAACTTTCAAAGGCCGCCCCCAAGGAAGCTGCCGACGCGCGCCATCGCTCCCAGCCATGTGCTCAGCGTCGGCACGGCCTATGCCGTCTCCAATCTGGTGACCGGCCAGGTCGTCATTCCGGCGAAATGATGGCGACGACGCCAGAACGGGGCGTCCGGCCAGCGGAGCCCCATACCACCAACCACCCGACATGGCTTCGACGGTGGTATATTGCGGCAAGGGTCGGCCGAGACGCAGACGATGCGCGACGCCGACCAGACGATCCCACTCTTCCCGTTCGACACCCAAAAGCCGGGCCAGTTTGGCCGTCCGGCCCGTGGCTTCGACGACGAAGCGTGCGGTACGTCGCACTTGCTGTGGCCGTCGCCCCTGCAGGTAGGTGACCTGCCAACACGACCCGTGCGGTGTCAAAGACAGCAATTTGGCATCCATCTCCCAACGCATTCCGGCTTGAACCGCCGCCTCCGCCAATTGTTGTTCAAATCGGTCGCGCCGCAGATGCCAGCCGCGTGATGGCACTTGGGCAAAAAACGGCTTCTCTTCAACCCGCTCGCTTCCCCACAGGAACTGGTTGCCAGGGCAGGCCAGATGGTCAGGATGGGCCAACAAATCAGCCAGGCCGAGGTGCTGCAACAGCGGCGACGCTTGCGGCGGCAGCGTTTCACCGATTTTTTGCACGAAACCGGGCGCGGCTTCCAGTACCACTGACTGCACGCCTCGACGCGCCAATTGCAGAGCGAAGGCGGCACCGGCGACGCCGCCACGGGCCACCAGAACGTCAACGTTCGCCACGTCCGAAGGACTTCGCTTGGCGTCCGGCGGGCTCCGGACTCACGGCCGCCCGGAGCCTAGGCCGGGCGTTTTCGACAGTCAGTACCTGGGCATACGTTGGGTCCGGAGGGAAGCCGCCCCGACCGGTTTCGGCCCACAATTGGGTCGGCAAGGCCGGATCCGCCGGGTCGGTTGGTTCGGTGTCCGGGGCAATGATCCCCAGTTCATGCCATTCGACGATCCTATTATTGATCTTCGCCTGGTATTGGGTTCCGAGGTCGCGCATCCAGTCCTGTCGATAGTCGAAGTGCTTCTGGCGTTGGGCGGGATTCAAATGCGGATCGGACAACC
>JAYTHD010000229.1:0-2441 GCA_043732975.1 Verrucomicrobiota bacterium | reverse complement strand
GAAGCGCTGGACCCTCCGCTCCGAAGCGGAATCACCGGTCCGTATGCCGGAGCCTGGCGCCACGGCCGGCGCGCCCTTGCAGGATCCCGAGCTGACGGTGCTCGTGCGGGATCTGGCGCAATTGGACGCTGCCTTGCAGGCGGGAACCACGACGATCTATTGCGATTTCGAGGATCCGAAAAAATATCGGGAAGCCGTGCGCACGGCCCGGGAAGCCTTTGGTTGCGCCGGTCCGCAACACACCATCTGGGTGGCGCCCCCGCGCATTTTCAAGCCGGGCGAGGAATGGATCCTGGAATTGGTCCGCTCGTCCAATCCCGATGGCTACCTGGTGCGCAATGCGGAACACCTGCGCTATTTCCGGGACAGCCGGCGGCGCGGGGATTTTTCCTTCAACGTCGCCAATCCCCTGACGGCGGAATATTTTATCACGGAGCAGGGTCTCGAACAGATCACCGCCAGCTATGACCTCAACGCCACGCAACTCGAAGCCTTGCTGAAGGAGGCCCCGCCGGCCTGGTTTGAACTGACCATTCATCAGCACATGCCGATGTTCCACATGGAGCACTGCGTGTTCTGCGCGTTCCTTTCGACGGGCAAGGATTTCCGGGATTGCGGCCGGCCGTGTGATCGCCATCAGGTCCGACTGCGCGACCGCGTGGGGACGGAACATCCGTTGAAGGCCGACGCCGGCTGCCGTAACACGGTCTTCAATGCCCGCGCGCAATCCGGCGCGGAATCGGTGACGCGGCTGCTGGCCCTCGGGGCGCGCCAGTTCCGCGTGGAGTTTGTCGACGAATCCCCCGAGGTGGTGAAGCAGACGCTGACCCGCTACCGGGCGCTCCTGCGCGGCGAGGTGACGGGCACCGCGCTCTGGCAGGAATTGAAACTGCAGAACCAGTTGGGCGTCACGCGCGGGCAGTTGGAAAAGGCCGAAGCCCGCCAGGTCTACCCGCGCGGAACCCGCTGAACCGCGGATTCCTGATCGTACGCCGGCTCAGCCCCCGACTTCGGCGCGGGCATCCGCCGCCAATGCGGTGGAGAGATAACGTTCCCCCGTGGAGCAGGCGATCGTCACAATGGTCTTGCCGCGGAATTCCGGGCGCTTGGCCGCTTCGATGGCCGCCCAGACATTCGCTCCGGTCGAGATGCCCACCAGCAAGCCCTCTTCCTTCGCCAACCGGCGCGCCATCGCAAAGGCGTCGTCGTTGGCCACGAGAATGGTGTCGGTGATCTGCGGCTCGCCCTGCGCACCCTTCAAATGGAGATTCTTCGGCACAAAGCCGGCACCCGTTCCCTGGATCTTATGCGAACCCGGCTTCACGGGCTCACCCTTCAAGGTTTGGGTGATGACGGGCGAATCCTTGGGCTCCACGGCGATCGCCTGGAAGCTGGGTTTGAGCGGCTTGATGTACTCGTAAATACCCGTGATCGTGCCGCCGGTGCCGACCGCCGAAATCAACAGGTCGATCTGGCCATCGGTGTCGTTCCAGAGTTCCGGCCCGGTGGTGGCCATGTGCACGGCCGGGTTGGCGGCGTTCTCGAACTGCTGGGGAATCCAGGAATGCGGCGTCTCGGCAGCGATCTGGTGGGCACGGGCGATGGCGCCCTTCATGCCTTCCGCACCGGGCGTCAGCACCAACCGCGCGCCCAGCATCGCGAGCAGAACACGACGCTCGAGCGACATCGTCTCCGGCATCGTGAGGATGAGTTTGTAACCCTTGGCCGCCGCGACGAACGCCAGCGCAATGCCCGTGTTGCCCGAAGTGGGCTCCACAATGACGGTCTCCGGCTTGAGGATTCCGCGCTGCTCGGCGTCTTCGATCATGGCCATGCCGATCCGGTCCTTCACGGATCCCAAGGGATTGAAAAACTCGCACTTGAGCAGGATGGTGGCCTCCAGCCCGGCGGTCACCTTGTTCAAACGCACCAGCGGCGTGCTGCCAATGGTCTCGACGATGTTATTGAAAATACGACCCATAAAAATCAGTTTTTGATGATGCGGAACAGCCGGACTTTCGGATCGGCCGGCCGGCGGGCAAGTGCATTCGTGCGGGCGCCAGGACACGGCCATCCCGGCAAATTCGTTCGGGCCGCGCCGTCTCCATCTTCTCACCGCCCCACCGCCCGCAATCCCGAAGGAAATCCGGGGACCGGAATGCTTTGGTACCTTTCCAACACCCGTCCGCGCCGAATCGGATAAAGGCGCAGCTCGCGATCCGGATGGCATTGGACGATCACCGTCCGGCCATCGGGGGAAAATGCCACACCTTCGGGAATTCGACCCACATTCACGGTCTGCGTCCGCACAAACGTTTCCCCGCGACGCGTCAGCATCACCAGTTCTCCGTGATCCGTATAGCCATTGATTCCCGGAGCCAGATTGGAACCATTCATCACCAGGGCCGCGACCAATTGCCCGTCCGGACTGACTTCAATGG
>JAYTHD010000228.1:0-22629 GCA_043732975.1 Verrucomicrobiota bacterium | reverse complement strand
TACGTGCCCTGATAGGCGCCGGGCAGGAAACCGCTCTGCCAGTTCTGCGATTCCTGGATTGGATATCCCCCCGGGCAGAGCACCACGAAGCCCGGCAGGTTCTGGTTTTCACTCCCCAGTCCATACGTCACCCAGGACCCCATGCTGGGCCGCACCAACCGGGCTTCGCCGCAATTCATCAACAGCAGCGAGGGCTCATGATTGGGCACGTCCGCCTTGGCCGAACGGATCACACAAATGTCGTCGATCGACTCCGCCGTGCGGGCGAAAAGTTCGGAAACTTCGATGCCGCTCTGCCCGTAACGCTGGAATTTGAACGGCGACCGATACGCCGCGCCGGTCTTCCGCTCCGTGGCATGATGAATCGGGATTTCCTTGCCGTGCCATTTGTCGAGGGACGGCTTGGGATCGAAAGTGTCCACGTGGGACGGCCCCCCGTTCATGAACAGGTGAATGACCCGTTTGGCCTTCCCGAAGCCAGGCAGCCCGTAGCCCAGCGGCGATTTCGGATGGAGGGGATTGATCAATCCACCATCGGCCCGGGTCGTCATCGGCGAACCGAGCAAGCCGGCAAGACCGAGGGTACCCATACCCATGCCGCAGTGCTGCAGGAACTGCCGCCGGGTCAGCGAGAGATGCTCCGGAACTGGCGCGTGATGTCTCATATCATTCCAATGGCCGGTTCGACGTTGGATCGCCGCCCTCAATTCGGGAAGAACTTTCCCCGGCCGCCACGCGGGCACTCTCCGCGAAGAAAATCGACTCCGGGTCCGTCCGACACCGGGTCCGTCCGCACCGAATCTTGCGGACCGGTTGTTGATGATCAGATGTTGTGCGCATGGGACGGCAGGCATTCAACAACGCAAGTGGGAATCCCTCGGTCCCGGCGCCGGCCGACGACCGTCCGTCATCCCACTCGAGTTCCGACCAAGCAGGACCCGAATGGGATTTGAATTGCGATCTGGGTGAAGGTGAACCCATTGAGCGAACCGCGGTTCTCTTTGCCAGCATCACCTCTGCCAACGTCGCCTGTGGGGGACATGCCGGTGATGCGGACACCATGAAACACTGTGTGTCGCTGGCCCGCCGGCACGCGGTCCACCTGGGGGCGCATCCGGGAATACCCGGACAATTTGGCCGGGGCAACGTCGAACTTTCCCCGGCCGATTTGACCCGCCTTCTCCGCGAACAGGTCGGGAGGCTGAAACAGATCGCGGCCGCCCAGGACTGCCGACTGCATCACGTGAAGCTGCATGGTGCCCTCTACCATTTGACCGACCAGTCGTACGAACACGCCCAGAGCTACCTCACGACCGTACGCCAACTCGATCCTTCGCTGCGGATTTATGCAGCCGCGGGTGGGCGGGTCAGTCATTTGGCGCCGGCGCATGGGTTGGAGGTCTGGCCGGAGGTGTTTTTGGACCGGGGGTATTGCGCGAACGGAACGTTGGTTCCCCGGGGCGAGTCCGGCGCTCTCTTGAGCACCGACGAAACCCTGCAACGAGTTGGAACTTTGCTCGCAGACGGTCGTCTGCAGGCCGCGACGGGAACCTGGCTCCGGTTGGCGGGCAAAACCTTCTGCCTGCACGGCGACCATGACGGGGTTTCTGAACTGGCTGGGCGCGTCCATCAGGAGTTGCTTTCCGCACGTCGGCGCCGACCCGTCGCCGATTCGCACCCCATTTCCACTTCGACAAATCCAGCAATTTAAGCTCTGTTGGCGTGTGACTGGAATGCGGGCTTTGATTGTGGATGACGAACCCCTGGCACGGGATCGGATTCGACTTTTGCTGGAGCGTGACTCCCTGGTGGGCGCGGTCTCGGAAGCTAAGAGCGGCCACGAAGCCTTGGAAATCATCCCGCGCGACCGGCCCGACCTCATCTTTCTGGACGTCCAAATGCCTGGCTTGAGTGGGTTTGAGATGCTGGAAAAGCTCGCTTTGAAGCCCGGCCCGGAAGTCATCTTTGTCACGGCCCACGACCAGTATGCCGTGCGGGCCTTCGAGTTTCATGCGGTGGACTACCTGCTCAAACCGGTGGAACGTGAACGATTGAAGCAGGCTTTGGATCGGGCCTCCTCGCGCATCCAGGCAAAAAAGACGGACGATCTGGCGCCCAAAAACGCCGCCATGCTCGCGGATATCCGCGCCGGGGCGCAGCAACCGGAGCGTATCCCGGTGAAGAACAACGGACGCATTTTCTTCATCAGCCTACCCGACATCGACTGGATCGGCAGCGCGGACAATTATGCCGAACTGCATGTCGGAAACCACGCTCACCTGATTCGCGAAACGCTTTCGAGCCTGGCCAATCGCTTGCCCACGGATGTCTTCTGCCGGGTCAGCCGGACCTCGATCATCAATCTTTCCCGACTCAAGGAACTCCAACCGCTGCCCCACGGAGAATACACGCTGACCTTGAGCTCGGGCGCCAAGGTCATCCTTTCCCGAACCTACCGGGATCAATTGCCTCGACTCAAAAAAGGCTGAATCGAGGACCGAATTCAGCCCAGGAGGTGTTCCACCAGACACTCGGTCTCCGCCAGTTGGACCTGGCGTAGGAAACAAACCTCGGGGTCGTTGGCCGGTTTTCGGGCCACCGATTCCACTTCGTCCACAAGCGCGTGCGGATCCAACGTGCCGGGCAACGTCAATCGCCGGACAATGGCTTGAAACTTTGGGTCGACGGACGGTCCCTGAATCCAGGCTGCGAGTTTTTGGTACATCGGATGATTCTCGGTCTGTCGAAACCAATACTTGGCGTTCCAAAAATCCGGTTCCCGACGATGCAAAATCCCGTGGATCAGGGCGCCATCCGAATCCGCCAGGTCCCGTACGAGGTCATGGGCGGCATCGGTATGATCGTGATGGAGATAGGCGATCGCACGCAGCCGGACGGCCTGATAGGGCTTCAAATTGGCGCTGGCCGCCCACGCATCAAATCGGCCTGCCAAGGTGGGAAATGACAGGATCCCGGCCCGGGGACCGGACCCCAGATCGGGCGATTCCTCGGTTCGAATCAATTCCCACAAGGCTTTTGCCCGTTCACTCATTGGAGGGTCAGGACCATGGCGTGCGTTGCTAATGTCCGCCAGCGATCTTGTGCGATCGAATCTGTCCAAGAATATGAAATCCGCCGGCCACCGGGGCTGCGGGCATAAACAAAAATCCCCGGCCGTGGCCGGGGATCTTCGAAGTCCAGGGGAGCAGCCAGCTACTTCATCCGGTCAAAGCTCTTCTGCAAAATCTGCCAGTCCGCCTGCCCGGCCACTTTGGAGCGATAATCCGCGATGATCTTGGCCTCGTTGGCATTCTTGGTCGGGCGGTTGACCTTGTAATAGACGCCAAACAACCCCGGCCAGGTCGCATCGGCCAGCTTATAGGAGGCATATTCGTCGGTCACGTCGTGCTCCTTCGGCACTTCGGCAAAGACCCCCCCCTTGCGCGGCGTCGCGGCATCAAAGGCCCCCGGGTGGAATTCGACGCACTCACTGAGGCATTGGATGAAACTGAAACCATCGTGATCCATCGCCAACTCCATCATCGCGAGGACGTGGTTCGGGTTTGTCGCGGTCGTGCGCGCAACGAATGTGGCTCCGGCACAGATCGCCTGCTTGATCGGATTGATCGGTCGGTCATTGGATCCCCAGATATCGGTCTTTGACTTGTAACCGATCGGGGACGTCGGGGACGTTTGGTTCTTCGTGAGCCCGTACACCTGATTATCCATCACGACATAGGACAGTTTCACGTTCTTGCGCGCCGTGTGACTAAAATGGTTGCCACCGATGGAGAAGGCATCGCCGTCGCCGCCGAACACGCAAACGTGCAGGTCGGGCCGGCTCAAGGCCACGCCCGAAGCAAACGGCAGGGCGCGCCCGTGAATGAAGTGGGCGCCGTGCGCCTGAACGAAATACGGGAAACGGCTGGAGCAGCCGATACCCGCCACGGTGGTCACCTTTTCGTGAAGCAGCTTGCGCTTTTCAATGAGCTTGAAATAAAGCGCCAGCACGGAGAAATCACCGCAGCCCGGACACCAGGTCGGATGATCCGCGGAAATCTCCTTCTTGGTCAGCGGCTTCCGATCCACTTCCAAGAGTGGAGGGAGCGGAGTCGCATTGGTATTGGCAGCGCGCGGCGGCGCGACGAACGGGACGGCCATTTCACTCATGTTGAAATAAAGGGTGGTTGCAGGTACAGTATTGTTCAGCGTTCAGGAGCCGGCTGCGCCAACGCGTGGGCACGATCCAGAATCTCCTTCACTTTCCAAGTCAAACCGTCGGTCTTCGTGATTCCTCGAATCTTCGGATCGGCAAATCGGCCCCGCAAAAGCGCGCCCAGTTGCCCGATGCCATAGAGGCCTTCGTCGTTGAGTTCCACCACGAACACATGCTTGAATCCGGCGAAAATGTCTTCCAGACCGTTCGGCAGCGGATTGATGTACTTCACATGCACCGCGGACACGGCCTGACCGGCCGCCCGGGCCAGCTTGACGGCCTCCTGGGTCGGTCCCTGAGAGGATCCCCAACTCACCAGCAAGATCTGTCCTTCGCTCGGTCCATAAACCTTCGGCACCGGCAATTCGTCCGCGAGCTTCTTCAGCTTGTTGCGACGTTTCGCAACCATCGCCATATGCAGTTTCGAGGAGCCGGTCGGATGGCCCAATTCGTCGTGTTCCAGTCCCGTCACCACCGGATACTTGCCGCTTCCGATTCGCGTGCCCGGCGCCAGATGGCGGGTCAGACCATCCGGAGTGGAAAGATCGTAAGGCTTGTGGTCCGTGACCGGGGTCAGATCCGGTGAAATGTCCTGCACGACGCTCTTCAAATCCGGTTCGTGAAAGGCCTCGATCCGGGTGGCGATGCCCTGGTCGGTGACCAGCATCACCGGGGTGCTGTACTTCCGGGCGATATTGACCGCCTCGATCGCACTGTAGAAGCAATCCTCGACATTACTGGGAGCCAGCACCACCCGCGGGCTGTCGCCGTGCCCGCCAAAGCAGGCGATGTTCAAATCGGACTGTTCAATGCTGGTCGGCATGCCGGTGGACGGCCCGCCGCGCTGAACATCGACCACCACCAGGGGCATCTCGGCCATCGTCGCCCAACCGATGCCTTCGGTCTTGAGCGAAATGCCCGGCCCCGATGAGCCCGTAACCGACACCCGCCCGCCCCAACTGGCTCCCAAGGCCATCGAGACGGAAGCGATTTCGTCCTCACACTGCTGGAACTGACCGCCGTATTTGGGCAATTCACGACGCAGCAACTCCATGATGTCGGACCACGGGGTAATGGGATAACCCGCGCCGAAACGGACGCCGGCGGCGATCAAGCCCCACGCCAGGGCTTCATTGCCGCTCATCACGACCTGGGATCGGCCGACGTTCTGGCCGGCCGTGAATTGGAAGATTTCGGTGGCGGTGGCCAGCTGATGATTGTAGCCGAAATTGAACGCGTTCAATGCCGTTTCCGCCACCTTCGGGTCCTTCCCGGAAAAACGCTCGGTCAGGAGCTTGTGCAGCTTGACGACGTTGAGGTCAAACATTTTGGCCAGAAGGCCCAGGGCGAAAACATTCTTGCCCTTGTCCCGGCCCGTGCCGCCGATGGCCTCGACCGTCAGCGCGGAAATCGGCACGCCCACGTGGCGGAACTTCGTCAGGTTTTCCGCCGGGATGGATTCCGGCTTCATGTGATCGGAGTCGTACAGAACGATGCCGCCCTTTTTCAGGGACCCCACATGGGCCAGATAGCTGTGATCATAAAACGCCAGCAGCATGTCCGCTTCGTCGCCCGGGGAGAGCACCTCGCCGGATCCAATCCGCACTTGAAAAATGGAGGGCCCACCGGAAATCGTCGAGGGAATGGTCATGAAGGTCATGACCTCCTGCTCACTGCGTCCGGCCAGTCGGGCGAGGAAGCCGCCGATGGCTTGGATGCCATCCTGCGAATTACCCGCAATACGGATGACGGCCTCGGAAATCTTATTGGTGCCCGACTGGGCACCCGGAGCGGCGGTTGCGACTGCACTCATGCAAAAATCTTATCTTTACGGAGCGGCCGCGAGGGCGTCCCTGGATCACCCGATCCCGGTCGACTTCGCGATTTGCCCACCTCGGATCTTATGGGACCGCGGACGCAGGTCAAGCGACCCGCGAGTCAAATTGCCCCGGCCGGCGGCGGCGTGAAAAGGCACACTGGACGTGGAGTCGGTTGGCGCCCCGCCGGGGTAGCGGTTAGCGTGCGCCCGATGAAGTATACGCGCCTTGGGGCCAGTATTGTCGCGACCGCGGTCCACCTCCTGATGCTCCGGGCGGCCGACGATCACGCCATCCTGCCCACGAACGCCGCGGAAGGGGAAAAGGTCGTCGTGGAAGCCGGTGACGGGACCCTCCAGATCGACACGGGAAAAGTCCGGCTGACCGGTGGCATCCTGGCCCGGGGCCGGGGAGTCACCCTGACCGCCCGGGAAGGCAGCTACGACGAGGCGAGCCAGACCGTCGAAGCCGAAGGCGAAGTGGTGCTTCGATTCAATTCCCGCGGAGAAGTCCGGATCTGGCGGGGCGAGCAGGCGCAATACAATTTCGCAACCCGCGAAGTCATCGCCCGCAATTTCCGCCTGGGGCAGACCCCCTTTTTCGCCACCGGGAAGACCCTTCAAGCGGTGCTGCCCGAATCCGGCGGCGACACGAACACCGCGTCAGGACTGCGGGCGACGCTCACGGAGGCATCCGTCACGACCGACGACATCGCGAACCCCAGCTATCGCATCACGGCGGGGAAGCTGACCCTGGAGGCGGGAAAGTCTTTGAAGGCCGAGGACGCCCGTTTCTACGCGGGTTCGGTGCCCTTTCTCCATCTGTCGAGTTACACCCGCAATCTGGAGCGGCACGAAAACTTCTGGTCGTACCAGCCCGGCTATCGCAACCGGTTCGGACCGTTCCTGGAATCCGAATACCATTGGTTTGCCCGAACCAACATTGAAACCATCGCCAGCATCGACTGGCGCCAACGTCGCGGTCTCGGCGGGGGCCCGGGCCTGAACTACGACTTCGGTGAATGGGGCACCGGTGGCGGACGATTCTACTATGCGCACGACGATCTCCCGGACTTGTACGCCAACGGCCTGCCCACCCGGACCGATCGCAATTACTACAATTGGCAGCACGCCTACACCAACCAATCCGGACTGACGATCCACGGCATCGTCAATGGTCAGAATGACCCGCTCGTCCTCCGCGATTTTTACGAGGGTGAATTTCGCCGGAACCCCCAGCCCAAGTCCTTTTTCGAAGTCAATCAGGCTTGGTCGAACTGGACGGTGGACCTGCTGGCGCAGCCCCAGGTCATCGATTTTTACCAGACGGTCGAGCGGTTGCCTGATCTCAAATTGACCGGTCTCCGACAGCAGGTGGGTTCCACCCCGCTTTATTATGACAGTGAGAGCTCGGTCGCCTACCTGCGCCTGCAGCCGGGGTTGCTGGGCGGCACGCGCTTTGCCGCCTTGCGGGCCGATACTTATCATCAACTCACTGTACCGCAGACCTACTTTGGCTGGTTGAATTTTCTACCGCGGGCCGGGGGACGATTCACCTATTATGGCGACCCCGAGGGGCCTGGCACGCCACCGGGTGATCAAAGCCGCGGCGTGTTCAACACGGGCGCCGAAGTGAATTTCAAAGCGTCCCGTGTCTGGACCGAACCCGACAGTCGCTTCCTCGACGTCCACGGGCTCCGGCACATCGTCGTCCCCTCGGTCAACTACGTCTACGTCCCCGTACCCTCGGCGCGACCGGCTCAACTGCCGCAATTCGACACGGACCTGCCGTCACCCCGCCTGCTCCCCATCGAATTCCCGGACTACAACGCCATCGATTCCGTGGACTCCCAGAACACGTTGCGTTTCGGCTTGTTCAACCAACTGCAAACCAAGCGCCGGGATCAGGTCTCCGATCTCGTCACCTGGAACCTGTTCACCGACTGGCGCCTTCGTCCCCGTCCCAATCAGGATTCGCTGGCGGATATTTTTTCGGACCTGGAATTTCTTCCCCGCAATTGGCTGATCATTGGATCGGAAACCCGCTACGACGTGCGCCACCGCGAGTGGGCCGAAGCGAACCATCGCATCACCCTCCAGCCGAATGACGTCTGGCATTGGACCGTGGGACACCGGTATCTGCGCGACGATGCACTGACCTACGGTGCCGGCAACAACCTGCTCTACTCTTCGCTGTACTGGCGGTTCAGTCAGAACTGGGGCGCCCGGGCGGTGCACTACTTTGAAGGACGGGACGGCCGGATGGAGGAACAGGCCTACAGTCTTTATCGTGATTTCCGGGCCTGGACGAGCGCGCTGACCTTTCGGCTCCGGGACCAGCGCGTGGGCGGCGATGATTGGTCGATCACCCTCAGCTTCTCCTTGAAGGCCTTCCCGCGCTTTGGCCTGAATGCAGACCGGGACAAGGTGCATCGCGTTTTTGGCGGCACTTCCGAGCGGGATTTCTCGGATTCACCATTCTTTTGAGATTGCCACGACGGGCGGCTTTCGGGATGATTGATCTTGTAACATGAAAAGGATTTTGATCGGGAGCTTTCTCGCTGCCTTGGCCGGATTTTTTCTGGGGGCGGTTTTTTGGATGAGTTCACCCGTCAGCCATCTCTTTGGCTCCCCGAGGCAGCCGGATGCCCTGGGCAAAGCCCTGCTGGACCAATTGCCCGAATCCGGCGTCTACGTCTATCCACCGGCCGTTGTGTCCTCCGTCGGGTCGGATGCGGAACGCGACGCTGCCAGTCGCCAAGGCCCCATCGCCCTCATCCACTTTCGGCGTGAGGGCCAGCCCATGCTGGATCCAAAACTTTTGTTTCATGGATTTCTGGTGGGATGGCTGACGATGTTTCTCACCGCGATCCTGCTGAGCCTGGCCTGCCCGGCGCTGCCCGGATACGGCAGCCGGGTCCTGATGGTGACACTGATCGGATTGATCGTGGCGTCCAATTCAGACCTGGGCGCGACCGTCTGGTGGCATCACTCCCTCGCCTTTGCCGGAACCAACGCCATCTACAATGGGCTTTCGTTTTTCCTGGGTGGTTTGATTCTGGCCAAGTTTATCCGGCGGAAGTAAGGGTCCGGCGCTGGCTGATTCCCCCCCGCGATCCTGGTTGTCCTGCTGGACGCAACCGCCTAGTTGTCTGGTCGCGTGTCGACTTTCGATCCCTCCGCTTTCGCCGAAGACCCCGCCGTCGGGGCGGTGCCGTCGCCGGCAGCACTCCTGCGGCGCTGCCAGGCGGCCGGACGGTTGGCGCACGCCTACCTGTTTCTCGGCGACGACATGGAGGTTTTGATCGAAGCCGCTAAATCGCTGGCCCGGGTGTTGAACTGTGAGGCCCCCACCGAGCTTGCCGAAAATGGGCGCCCGCTCCACGCTTGCGGTCGCTGCTCAACGTGTCGTCGGATTGGCAATCAGGCCCACCCGGATGTCCTGTGGATCCGGCCCCAGAACAAGCTGCGGCAGATCGATGTCGAACAGGCCCGCGAAGTCATCCATCAACTGGCCATGAAGCCCAGTGAGGCCGCGTACAAAGTGGCCGTTTTTACCGGTGCCGACCGGTTGAATTTGTCCGCGGCCAACGCGTTTTTGAAAACGCTGGAGGAACCGCCCGCCAGTTCGGTGATTCTCCTGCTCAGCACCGATCCCGAACGTCTGCTGGACACGATTCTTTCCCGGTGTCAGCGCCTGAATTTTGGTGGGGGGCGGCTGAAACTGTCGCCCAGCGTGATGGCCTGGTTGCGGGATTTCGGGACTCACGCGGCGAAACCGGGAGCCGGTTTGCTGCCCCGTTATCAACTGCTGGGCACCCTGCTGAACGCGCTGGCGGCCCTGCGGGAAGAATTGGAAACCAACCTGACCGCCGCCTCACCGCTGGAAAAGCATCCGGATGCGTCCTCCGAACAAAAGGAGCGCTGGGAAGACGAATTGAAGGCGACGCTGGAATCCGAATACCGGCTGCGGCGTGGGGAATACCTGGTGGGGCTTCAAGCCTGGCTCCGGGATGTCTGGATCCACGCCCTCCAACTCGGCACCGACCTCGTCTACCTCTCCGAATTCGCGGCGGAAACCGCGGCCGTGGGACAGCGTTTGCGCCCCGCGCCGGCGGCACTCAATCTGGATGCCTGGGAACGGACGCAGCGATTGCTGTTCACCAACGTCCAGGAAGCCCTCACCCTGGAGGTGGGGCTGCTCAAGCTCCATTTGTAACTGAGAGCCGGTTTGAAAACTGAAACTTCACACGTAATCCACTTGAACACCCCTCGTTCTTCCCGCCAAATAGGCGCCGCTCTACGGCGCGTATGACACTTGGTGACATTCTCACCCCTGCACAGATCATCCCGCAACTCCGGGCTTCCAATCGTTGGGAAGCCATCGATGAGTTGATAGGCTTGCTCGTGCAGTCAGGTAAACTCAAGGCGGAGCAGCATGCTGCCGTTACCACCGCAGTCAAAAAACGGGAGACATCCATGTCCACCGGCATCGGCTTCGGGATCGGCATCCCCCATGCCTCCACCGATCTAGTCACCGAGGTGGTCGCCGCCTTCGGTCGCTCCAAAGTCGGAGTGAATTTCGATTCGCTGGATAATCAACCCGTGCATCTGGTCACTCTATTCTTGGTGCCGCAGGGGCAGTTTCAGAAGCACCTCCACACGCTGGCGGGGATTGCGAAGATTCTGCGCCGGGACGAATTCACCCGTGACCTCGGGCTGGCGATCGACAGCGAGTCGATGCACGAAGTGATCCGCCGTTATTCCGCCGCGCGCTGACCCGCCCATTCCGCCAACCCAGCCAGACGCGCGGAAGAACTCTTCCGCGTTTTTTCTTTCTCCATGCTCCACCAACTCCTCCAACAGCGGGTCCAGTCCGCCGTCCAGGCGGTCCTGCCGGACCTCGATCCCGGCACGCTCGCCGCCATTGCGCTGAGCCCGTCGACCGACGCCCGCTTTGGCGACGTGCAGTGCAACGCGCTGATGAGTCTCGCCAAGTCACGCCGGATGAATCCGCGCCAACTGGCGGCCGACGTCGCCGCCAAGTTGGAGATCGACGACCTTTGCGCGCCGGTGGAAATCGCCGGCGCGGGTTTTTTAAATTTCCGTCTGCGTCCCGCCGCCGTGGCTCGCATCCTTGCCGGTCCCACCGCGGAATTTCTCTTCACGCCGCCGGCTCCGGTCCCGCAGACCGTGGTGATCGACTTCAGTTCACCCAACGTCGCCAAACCCATGCACGTCGGACATATCCGATCCACGGGCATCGGCGACGCCCTCCAGCGGATCCTCCGTCGCCTGGGCCACCGGGTGATCTCCGACAATCACCTGGGCGATTGGGGAACGCAGTTCGGCAAGCTTCTTCTGGGCTGGAAGCGCCATTTGAATCCTGACGCCTTGAAACAGGATCCGATCGCGGAACTGGAACGTCTGTATAAGGTGACCAACGCCGCATGCGACGCGGACCCCGCCGTGCTCGATGCGGCCCGTGCGGAATTGGTGCAGTTGCAAAAAGGCGACGACGCCAATACGGCCATCTGGCTGGAAATGATCCTCCTTTCCAAGACGCAATTCGACACGGTATACGGCCGACTGGGAGTGACCTTTGATCACACCTTGGGCGAAAGTTTTTACAACCCGCAATTGGCCGGGGTGGTCCAGGCGTTGGTGGCCAGCGGAGTGGCCCGTGAGAGCGCCGGGGCGATCGCCGTGTTCAGCGAGCGGAAGCCCGAACTGCCTCCCAAGGAAGATCCCTTGCTGGTGCAGAAGGACGGCGAATGGATCGACGTGCCCGCGTTGATTCAAAAGGGCGATGGGGGATTCAACTACACGACCACGGACCTGGCGACAATCGATTACCGGTTGCGACAATGGCACCCGGCGGAGATCCTCTACGTGGTGGATGACCGGCAGGCGGGACATTTCCGTTCCCTGTTTCATGTCTTTCATCGCTGGCAGCCCGGCGCCGCGGATCAGACGCGCCTGCGCCACATTGGCTTTGGCAAGATCCTCGGTGAAGACGGCAAGCCGTTCAAAACCCGGAGCGGCGATACCATTCGCCTCGTCGATCTCCTGGACGAAGCCGAGACCCGCGCCCTGGCGGTGGTCGAAGGCAAACGACCGGAATTGCCCGCGGAACAAAAGCGCGAAATCGCCCGGATCGTCGGAATCGGCGCCGTCAAATGGCAGGACCTCCTGCCCAACCGCGAGAGCGATTATCAGTTCTCCTGGGACAAAATGCTGGCGCTCCAGGGCAACACCGCCCCGTACGTCCAATACCAATTCACCCGGGCCGCAAAAGTGCTCCGGGACGGCGGCGGCGCGCCCGCCAGTGGCACCACCGTGGAGTTGACCGCCCCGGCCGAATTCACGCTCGCCAAACACCTGCTCGCTTACGGCCCCATCCTGGAACGGGTGGCCGCCGAATGTCGGCCCAATTTCCTTTGCAATTATCTCTATGAACTCGCGAGTCACTTCTCGCGTTTCTATGAGAGTTGCCCGGTGCTGAAACCGGAAATTACCGGCGTCACGCGAACCACGCGGCTGACCCTTTGTCATCTGACCAGCCGCCTCCTGCGCGACGGTCTTGGCTGCCTCGGCATTGAAGTCAGCGACACCATGTGATCCAACACTTGGCGACGAGGCGCCTCGCACGGCGATCAGGGAACCGCCGGGACCACTCGATAGCGAAAGAAGCCGGCCGCGGCCGCGGCCGAGACAGTCGTCTGCACCCGGCGTGTTTCGGCAGTCAATGCCATGACGTCAAAACCCGATAGGAGCACCCAATTCCCGGACGCCCCTTGCTGCTCCAACTGGAACTGAACGTCGATTGCCCCGGTCCTCACCGGGAAGCTGAGCTCCAGTTCCGTCAATCCGATCCGCGTCAGTTTCAGGCGGGTGGCCCCGACCGGATCGGCGTGAAATGGATCCAGGCCATGGACATACTCTTCGTGCAATCCAATGCCATCCTGGTCGGCATCGCTCCCGGCGCCGGCCACCGAAGGGTTTTGTATATCACCGTGCGACCAGCGGGCCGCCCGCCAACTCTCAAACGTCAGTCCCCGATCCACCCCCCAGCGTATCGCCAAGGGATCAATGCCTCCGGCCCGCTCCGCCATCGTCACCACCACCGCGGCCGAGTCCGCATCGACCGGCGCCACGACCCCAATATAATCGCCGAGCATATATCCGGTCGCCGTGAGCGGTGCCAGGCGGAGGTCCGTGGACGTCCGCGAAAGGCGCAACCCTTCCCCCCAGGTCCGCCCACCGTCGATCGACTCGATCGCAAAGGTGTCAACAAAGGGAAAACCGAACACGCGGGTATCCAGGCAGGCGATCACGACCCGCCCGCCGTCCGGTGACACGTCCACCGCCGGATTGAAGACTTCCCCGAGCGCGTATCGCCCCTTCGCCGGATTCGCCGGATCCACCCACGTCGTGTTGTCAGAAATCGCCGTTGGAAGTGTCCAATGGGTGCCGCCATCGCCGGATTTCTGAACGAAAACCCGCGGCAGCCCCTGCCCGTCCAGTCCCTGGTACGTGACGAAGATTGCCCCACTCCCGCGGGCGCTGGCCGCGCTCGGCAGAAACACGCCATCGCGAACGAGCCGCGCGTCAAAAAGCACAACCTCGGGGTTGATCGCGAGGGCCGGGCCAAATGTCTTCCCTCCGTCCATAGAGCGCACACACTCGATGGAATCATCATCGTCACGCCTCAAGTCGCCAAAGTTCCAGTACACGACCACCAACGTGCCATCCGGCAGCCACAGGGGCTGGGAACCCTGACACGCGCTGGAAGGAGGCGTGGCGAAGGCAGGCGGGCTCCAGGTCTGCCCCTGGTCATCACTGGTGGCGACGGCAATCGGGCTCAGGCTGTCCACGAATTGGGTGAACGTCACCGCCAACCGCTGCGCAAAGCGGCCGGAATTGGCCGGATTGATGGCGAACCAGTTCTTGTCG
Organism: Verrucomicrobiota bacterium; assembly: GCA_043732975.1. Taxonomy (GTDB): domain Bacteria; phylum Verrucomicrobiota; class Verrucomicrobiia; order Limisphaerales; family UBA9464; genus CANIZL01. The sequence goes on along the minus strand of JAYTHD010000228.1, from coordinate 8,641 downwards.
GGAAAGATATTCGCCGTGCCCGGGCGAAAGACTTCGCGGGGGCTTTCAAACGTCGAGCCGCCGTCGGTGGAGCGACTCATGAGCACGACCCCATGATCGGCGTTTTCGCCATTTAATCCCAGCGTGCAAAGGTAGGCATTGCCCAGCCCGTCAAATCCCGCGACCGGATCCGTTGCCCGGTCAAAGGTCCCGCCGGCCACACGGGTAATCCCGGGAATCAAGGATCGCGTCCACGACAGCCCCCCATTCGTGCTCCGTGAGTACCCGCAACTGAGCGCCCCGCCATTGGTAAAGCGTCCTTCCTGAAACGTGGCCAGCAGGAGATCCGGATTCAGCGGGCTCCGTGCCACATGGGGCTCGGCCTGGGCCCGCCGATTCGCGGGTAACACTCCCGGGTCCACTCCCAGGAAGGCATTGGTGCCCACCCGGGGATCCAGGCCCGGGGAGGCACGCAGCGTTTGAAAGCACGCAAGCCAGCCGAGGACAACAATCCGTGCCGAAAATCGCGTCGCAAGAGACCAGAATCCCATGCCCGTTCGTAAACAAGAGCACTGCCGAGAACAACCCGATTTCCCCGACAGACCCGCGCCCGACCCGGCGAATCATTGATTCAAACCAACCCGGCATGGGCCTGGTCGGCCGCCAGCTTCTTCACCAGTTCCTTGATTTTTTGCGACTCCGCCTTGGTCGCCACCAGAACGGCATCATCCGTCAACACCACGATGGAATCCTTGACCCCGACCAGGGCAATCGGCGTCCGCCGGACACGTCGGGCGTCGTAAACGACATTCCGCGCCGAATCCACCTGCACCAGATCGCCCACCACGGCGTTGCCCTCCGGATCCTGCTTGACGTGACGGCTGAGGGCCGGCCAGGCGCCGAGATCATCCCAGGCGAAGGCCCCATCCACGACCACGACATTATGTGCCCGTTCCATCAGCGCATAGTCGACGCTGACCCGGCGGATTTCCGGATACTCGCGGGCCAGGATCCGATCCAGTGCCGCCGGAGATTTCCGGGCGGCCTCGAACCAGCGCTGGCAGGCGGAGCGCATCTCGGGCACATGCATCTCCAACGCGTTGGTAACGGTGACGAACGACCAGACGAACATGCCGGCATTCCAACGGTAGTTTCCCGAGGCGACGTATTCCAAGGCTCGCTCCAAGAGTGGCTTTTCCACGAACTGCTCCACCCGGTACACCGCCGTTCGGTACGGCTTGGCTCCCGCCGGTGGCGGCAATGCCATCGCGTTATGCCGGATGTATCCGTAGCCGGTCTCCGGGCCGCTCGGCTTGATGCCAATCGTAACGATGACCTGTCCGCGCGACGCCAGATCCAGCGCGTCGGACAGAACCTGTTGAAATTTCCTCGGTTCGGGAATGACGTGGTCAGCCGGAAGCACAGCCATGGTGGCCGTCAGGGAGCGGGCTCCCACCACGGCCGCCGCCAGGGTTACTGCGGCGCAGGTATCTCGCCCCACGGGTTCGGCCACGATGTTCTTCCGTGGCAATTCGGGCAGCTGTTTGCGGATCTCGGCCGCCTGCGCCGTATTGGTGATGATCAGGATGTTCTCCAACGGGACCAACGGCCGCACCCGGTCCACGGCCTGTTGGAGAAAGGATCGCTCGCCGAGCAATTTAATGAGCTGCTTGGGTGTCTTTTCACGGCTCACCGGCCAGAAGCGTTCACCACGGCCACCGGCCATGATGACGATGTAGTGATCCGCCCCTTTTGCCACCTTCGGGCTCGCCGGCCGTTTCACCGTCACGGATTTCGTGGCGCCTGATTCGCGGCGCGGCGGGACCGGCGGGCCGGCCTTTTTGCTCTGCTTGATGCTCATGATTTGATGGCTTCCGAAAGTTCCCGGACAAAACCGGCGACGGTCGGCACCAGGGAAGGCGACTGGCCGTGATCCGCGATGCGATTCACCACCGCGCTCCCCACGACGATGGCTTCAGCGTGGCCGGCGACCAAGCGGGCTTGCTCGGCATTGGAAATACCAAATCCAACGGCAATGGGTAGCGTGGTGTGCGCCCGAATCCGGGCCGTCATCTGGCCGATGGTTTCACTCACCTGGGCCTGCATTCCGGTCACCCCTTCGCGACTCACATAGTAAATAAAGCCCCGGGCCCGCCGGCAGATCTTGGCAATGCGCTCTTCCGGAGTCGTGGGCGCCACCAACCAAATGGGACATAAATCCGCGCGCGCCATGAGGCGCTCATAGTCATCCGCCTCCTCCGGCGGCAGATCCAAGATCAAGAGTCCATCCACTCCGGCAGTGGCGGCCTCCGTGATGAATTTCTCCAGTCCGATCCGGTGCAGCAGATTGTAATACACATAGAGGACGATCGGCATCTGCGATTCCCGCCGGATCTGCGCAATGGTGTCGAAAAGCCGCGGCGGCGTGGTGCCCGATTCCAGCCCCCGTTGCGCCGCCAATTGATTGACCAAACCGTCCGCCAGCGGATCGCTAAACGGCACGCCCAGTTCCAGGATGTCGACACCCGCGGCGTCGAAGGCGAGCGCCAACTGCCGGGTGGCCTCCAAATGTGGGTCGCCGGCTCCAATGTAAACCACCAAACCCTTGTGCCCACGGGCCCGCAGTTCGGCAAAACGACTTTCAATGCGATTCACTCGGCGGAGAATGGGGAACAAAAGGGCATCGAGCAAAACGACGAAGCCACTCCCCAAACAAATTGTCGGTGTCGACATGGCCTCGCGCCAGCGGGTCGCCGCGGGGACAAAATCCGCGGAATCCCCCGATCCGAGGGCTGACAAGCCGGCCTTTTCCAGCTATGGAGTTTGCCATGCCGTTGCTCTCAGGATTCCCGTGCTGCCGTCTCTTCGGCCGACTCTCGCCGTGGAGGTCGTGGGTGACCGGAGGGTTGCTCCTCGCCGTCCTGGCCACGACCAATCGGGCCGAAGGTCCCGACGATCGATTCATTGATATTTACAATCTGATTCAACAGGCGGACCAATCCGGGGATAAGCGGGCGGCACGGCAGTTGTACGAACAAGCGCAGGAAAAGCTGCGGGCAATGCAGCGGGATTATCCCTCCTGGAATGAACGGGTGATCAATTACCGACTACGGTACACGGCAGACAAGCTCAGCAGCCTGGCCAGCCTTCCCCTGGAGCCCGCAAAAAGCGTTGACGCCAGCACCGCTCCCCCGACCGCCGTGGCGCCCAGCGGCGAAGTCATCACCCAGTTCAACGAATTAACCCAACAGATCCGGCTGCTCCAAACCGACAAGCAATCGCTCGAGGCCAAGCTGCGCGAAGCGCTCTCCGCCAAACCAGCCCCGGTCGATCCCCGGGAGTTTCAAGCGGCGATTGAGCGGATCGCCTCCCTCCAGCAAACCAACAAATCCTTGATCAGCACTCTGCAGCAACAGCAGGCCGAACGGGCAAATCTGATCGACAAGGTCGTGGCGGAAGAAACCCAAAAGTCGCTGGCGGAAGCCAATCAGGCCTTGGCCACGCAACGAGAGAAGGCCCGCCAACTGGACCAGGAGCGGGCCGACGCCGCGGCGGAATTGAAGCGCCTGCAGGAGCAATCCGTGATTCCGCTCAAACTCGAAAACTCAATCCTGAAGTCGCAGGTCTATGAGTTGAAATCCGTCACCGCCAAGGGGCGTCAGGTTGCCGAACTCAGCGCTCAGGTGACCCGTTTGGAAACCAGCCTGAAGGATTTGAAACAGGACAACGCCCGCCTCATCAGTGACCGGGCTTCGATGGAAAAGCAATTGGAGGATTTGCGGGCCAAGTCCGCCGAGGAAGGCATCGTCAAGATCGCCCAATTGGAATCGCAACTCGCCGTGGCCAAATCGGATTCCGCCCGACAGACGGCGCGGGTGGAGGAGATCACGGCGCGACTGGCCCAGGAGAAGCAGGCCCGGGCTGAACTCCAGGCGGAAAATCAAAACCTGACCCGCCGGGTCGCGGATCTGGCCGCCACTTCCGCCGGCGATGCCCAGGTCAAAAAGGAATTGCAGGAGGCGTTGACGCTGGAAAAAACGGAGCGCGCCCAGGCCGAGGCCGCTCTGAAGTCCGCCGAAATGAAACTCGCTTCCTTGCAGGCGGGCATCGCCAATCCGACCCGCGCCACGTCACCGGCCTCTCCCGCCGCTGACGCGGCCGCCGAAGCCGCCGGGGCCGCCCTGCAGCGCGACTCCCAGGTCAAAGGCTTGCAGGCCGAGGTCGAAAAACTGCGCGAGACCGTCAAGGCCAGCGTTCAGCGGGAGACCGAGTTTTCCACCGCGCTCAGCCTGGAAGCGTCGCTGCGCCGGCGCATCGAAAAGGAAAAGGGGGATCTCGAACAACGCCTCGCCGCGGCATCTGTGGAACTGGCGGCCAATCGGGTCGAAAAAACTCGCGAAGCCGGAAGCGTGGCGGGTCATGGGAACGGCGGCGTGGGCTCGACTCAGCCGGTGCGGGAACTTGAATCGCGGGTGCAAAGCCTTGAGCGGGAACGTGAAGACCTGCGGGAGCGCCTCACCCGCTTGACTCAGGCCCCGGCTTTCGGCCTCACGGCCACCAAGATGCGCCGGGCGGTCTCCCCGCGCGACCGGGCTTCCGAGTTTTTGCAGTACCGCCAGCTCAAGGCATTTGCGCCGCTGCCCCCCGCGGAATCGGCCACCTTTCCCGTCCCTGTCCGACCTGCATCCCCGAAATGAACCCCGGTCACCCCGGCACATCCAGGACGTCCTGCCGATCCGGGGGCACAGACCCAGCCTTGCCGGTCGTCCACGGTATCATACTCTGAAAATCAATATGAATTGGACCGTCGTCGGTGTGGCCACCGCCAGTCTGACCGCCTTCCTGGGTGCCGCCGAACTCAAGTACTCCCAGGATTTTTCAATGGCCGCGGTCGGCGATCCGCCCGAGGATTTCATGGTTTTGGATGGTCAATTCACCGTCCGGGAGGAATCCGGAAACAAGTTTCTGGAGTTGCCGGGCGCCCCTCTGGAAACGTTTGGTGTGCTCTTTGGCCCCAGCAATGCCGCCGGGGTCCGCGCGCAGGCCCGCATCTGGGGGACCAAGGCCGGCCGGAAACAGCCGGTATTTGCCCTGGGGCTCAATGGTCAGAGCGGCTTCAAGCTCCGGATCTCTCCCGCCAAGCAGGCCATCGAATTGCTCAAGGGCGAGGAGGTCATCGTTGCCAAGCCGTTCCAATGGAAATCCGGTGAATGGACCACCCTCGATCTGCAGATCCGCGCGAAAGGTTCGGGCATCGTGGTGGAGGGCAAAGCCTGGCAGGGCGGCCTGGAGCCGAGCGAATGGTCCCTTCAAATCGAGCAGCCCAACGCGCCGCCCCCCGGCAAGGCCGGGGTCTGGGGATTACCGTTTAGCGGAACGCCGCTTCGCTTTGACGATTTCAAGCTCGCTCCCGCCACCTGATCCCCGCGATCCATGAGCAACAAAGCAACGCCAGCAGAAATCCGCACCGCCCTGAAGGCGATTCCCTTATGGCGGAAAAAAGGGAACCACGTCCACCGCACCTATGAATTCCCCGATTTTCTCTCGGCCATCCGCTTTGTCACCCGCGTCGCCAAAGCGGCGGAGAAAGCGCAGCATCACCCCGATATTGATATCCGCTGGAACCAGGTGCGCCTGGAGTTGACCACCCACGATGCGGGGGGGCTCACCGCGAGTGACTTCGCGCTCGCCCAAATCTGCGATCGATTGGCCGTCTGATTCCACCCCCCCACCCGCTTCCGTTCCGCCCTACCGTTCGCTTGATCTCCGTCATCATCTCCAATTTCAACGGAAAACGCTTCCTGCCCCGCCTGCTGGACTCGCTGCGGACCCAGACTGGTGTGGCCATGGAATTCATCGTCGTTGATCGGCAGAGCACCGACGGTTCGGTCGAGTACCTGACGGAACAGCCCGATGTTCTGGTTCTATCGGAGCCTCCGGAATCGGGTTTGGTGACGGGCTATCAAGCGGGCTACCGCAAGGCCAAGGGAAACCTGCTTTTCTTCTGCAACGAGGACATGTGGTTCGAACCCGGATGTCTCCAGCAAATGGCGGAACGAATCGACCTCCCCGGCCGTATCGGCGCCGCCGACGGCTGGCATCGCACCTACGACGACGCGGAATGGCTGCATCGTGGCGTGCGTTTTCACCCGGTGCGTTGGGCGATTAATTCCCCGCACCCGCGGATTCGGACCGAATTCGAAGCCGATCTGAAAGCGGGAGAACTTGTCCCCTACCCCTGCGCCGGCGCCTTTCTGATCCACCGCCAGATGTTTGAGGAACTGGGCGGATGGGATACCAGTTTCTTTCTGGATCACGAGGACGTCGACCTGTTTCTCCGCGGTTGGCAGCGCGGCTGGCATTGCGTCACCGTGCCCGGCGCCCGCATCCACCACGCGGTGAATGCGTCCAACCAGCAAGCGCTCCCGGAGCTTCGGACCACCGTGGCCCGTCGACGCTATGTGGGACAGCGGGCCAACATGATGGTTCTGGCGGTAAAATATTTTGGCTGGCGAACCCTGCTGCTCGCCCTGGCGCAATGGCCCGTGGTGATCGCCAACAATCTCGGAAACGGTCGCTGGCGCAATCTCCTGGGGGATGGGGCGCTGGTGCCGGAGCTCGCACGGCGTTTTCTCGCGGCGTGGCAATTCCGACGGGCCAACAAGAGTTGGAATCATTACCACCCCGGGGAGCGGTTCTTCCACGACCCGCGCTACCTGGGCTGATACCCCCCGGGGCATCGGGAACTGGGGCTCCGGACATGACTCGTCGCCGGGCGAAAAATAATTCCACTTTTCCGGGAATGAAACCGCCAATTCGGAGTCTCACAGTGCAGGGATGAGTTGTAGCCCTGTGTAGGTTGACAGTAGGTTTAATGGCGGGCCGGTCCGGCGGGGTGCTGCTGGAAAATTTCCGGCCCGTCATTTTCTTTTCCCGGGGATCCGGTTTTCTTCGGCCACCCGGTGGCGAAATCCGCATCCGGATGGGTTGCGCATTCAGAAATTCCGTGACCTCTCGGAAACGGAGTAATTGCTCGACAATTTCCCCGCTTGGCGCAGGGTTTGCCTGTGCCTGTCTACGAATACGAACTGTGCGAAGGCACCTGCGCCCCCTGTGGGGGGCGCTTCACCCTGCGCCGACCGCTCTCCGCCCCGCCGTTGGTGGCCTGCCCGGCCTGCCGCCAGCCGGTGCGCAAGGTGCTTTCCAACTTCAATACGCCCACGATCACCAAGCCGGTTTCCATTTCCGACGCAAAAAAAGCGGGCTTCACGGTGCTCAAACGCGTGAGCAAAGGTGAGTACGAACGTCAATGATCTTATCAAGGACCGCTCATGAGCGAATTGAATCAACTGGAACAACTCCTGGATCAAACCATCGCCCGGCGCCGGCAGCTTGCCGGTTGGTCCACCTTTTGGCGCCATTTGATCCTGGCAAGCGGCCTCTATTTGGCGGTTTTGGTGCTTTTCAAGCTCGCCCCGGTCCCGTGGACCCTCGTGAAATGGACCGGCCTGCTGACGCTCGCATCCGTGCCCTTGGGATTTGCCTGGGGTTGGTTTCAGCGCCTGGGTCGGGCGGACGCGGCCCGCTTCCTGGACGCCCGGGCCGGATTGCAGGAGCGCTTATCCACCGCCTGGGAAGTCAGCACGCAACCCGAAACCACCAACTCGGACGCGCAAGACCGTTGGCGCGCCTTGGTGCTGATTGACGCGGCGGCAGCCTCCGGAAAGGTCGATCCGCAACGGTTGATGCCGGTGACTTTGCCGCCGTCCGCCCGCTGGGCCGCCTTGATCCTGGCGCTGGCGGCCGGACTCGGGTTTGTCCCCGAGTACCGTTCCCGGGCGCAACAAGAGGCCGCCGCCCTGAAGACGGTGATCCAGGACGCCGGCCGGGGCGTGGTTCAATTTACCAAACGTGAATTGGCGGAACGGAAACCGGTCATCGAGTCCACCAAGAAGGCGCTCGAGGACGTTGGAACTCTGGGTGAAAGACTCCAGACGGCCAAACTGACCCGTGACGACGCCTTGAAAGACCTGACGAAGGCCACCGATGTCCTGCGGCAACAGTCCCAGGAGTTGGCCAAGAATCCTGCGGTCCGCCAATTGGAGCGTGCGGCCCGCCAATCCGGCAGTTCCCTGAACCAAACCGCCGAGCAATTGCAGAAGCAGATTGATCAACTCCAGAAGGAATTGGGTAAAAACGGCAAGGACGCCAGCGAGGCCGTCCGGGAGCTACAAAAGGATCTGCAAAAACTGAAGGACGCGGCCAAGGGCCTCGCCAGCAAAGCCGGGGAGGAGGCGAAATCCGCCCGGGCGGAAATGTCGAAGGCGCTGTCCGAACTGGCCCAAAAAGCCATGGATCAGGGCCTCCCCATGGACGGACTCCGGGAGGCGGCCGATCAGCTCAAGGCCGCCAACATTGAGCAATTCCTCAAGAATTTGGAGTTTGCCCAACTGGATTTGGAGAAACTGGCTGAGACCGCCCGTCAGTTGCAGCAATTGCAACAACAGTCCGAAAAGATCGGCAAGGACTTGGAAGAGCAACTGAGAAACGGCCAGGCCCAGGCGGCCCAGCAAACGCTTCAAAAGATGATGGATCAGATCCAGAAGCCGGACCTCAACCAGGAGCAGTTGGCCAAGATCGCGCAGGAATGTCAGAACGGAGC